>JAHAZT010000074.1 GCA_018383975.1 Eubacteriales bacterium
GCCTCCCCTGTGTAAGGGGAGGGGGACCACGAAGTGGTGGAAGGGTTGTAAAAAACAATCCCTCACCGCCTGCGGCGGAGCTCCCTTTACACAAGGGAGCCTTTTAATCAATTGTGCTTCTTTTCGATTTTCTCTCTTCGTTTTTCTCTCCGCGCAGCCGCAGGCTGACGGATGAGGTGTCCTTTTGCAAAAGAAATTTCGGTAATTGTATTGTTCATATTTTATAATTAAAAAACAGAGGTGATTTCTCATCTCTGTTTTTTGCTTTGATATGTTTGAAAAAGCAGGTACAATACTTTTCTTTGAAAATAAAGTACGGGAAATTATTAAAAACATCTGTAAAAATGTCGAAAGGCATGATATAATATAGAAAAGGAAATAAAGCGAGAGGAGATACACTCTATGAACGCAGAAATATATAATTATATCGACGCAAATCTTGCGAAAATGACAGGCACGCTTTCCGAGCTTGTTGCAATTCCGAGCGTCAGGGGAAAAGCCGTCCCCGGCAAGCCTTACGGCGAGGAATGTGCTCGCGTGCTTGAAAAAATGCTTTCGATAGCGTCATCATTCGGTTTCAAAACGGAAAATCACAAGAACAGAGTCGGCACGATAGACCTTTACCCCGAAGGCGAACCGACCCTCGGCATACTTTGTCATCTCGACGTCGTTCCTGCGGGAAGCGGATGGAGAACTCCGCCGTTTTCAATGTTTATGTCCGGCGGCAAGCTCTACGGCAGAGGCACAATGGACGACAAAGGTCCTGCGGTTTGCGTGCTTTATGCGATGAAAGCGATAAAAGATTGCGGCATAAATCTTTCGCAGAACGTGCGTTTTATCGTCGGTACGGACGAAGAAAACGGCTCGTCCGACCTTGCCTGGTACAAAAAGCAGGCAAAGCTCCCGCCGCGCGTATTCACTCCGGACGGCAGTTACCCCGTCATCAACATAGAAAAAGGTATGATTCGCGGTGAAGTCACGGCGAAATGCACCCCCAACGGCACAAAATCGGTGCTTTCGGCAGAGGGAGGGACTGTTATAAACGCCGTTCCGGAAAGCGCAACCGCGGAGGTTATCGGTTTTTCGGACGTTGAGCTCGCGCTCGCGGCAAAAAATGCCGGCGTGACAAGTCTCGTTTCCTTCAAAAAGGCGGCAGCCGGAAGAACAATTATCAGCGTTACGGGCAAGAGCGCGCACGCGTCGACTCCCGCCGAAGGCAAAAATGCCGTCACAGCCCTTTGCGCACTGCTCGGCAGGCTTTACGGCGACGATGACTCAACCGTTATGTTCCGCAAGCTGTCAACCCTTTTCCCCTATGGCGAAACAGACGGAAAATCTCTCAAAATTGCCGCGTCCGACGAAAAATCAGGCGCGCTGACCGAGGTTCTGAGCATACTTTCTTATTCAAAAGGCGTTCTCACGGGCAGGTTTGACGTTCGTTTCCCTCTCTGCCGCACAGTCGACAAAATAAAATCGGGACTGAAAAGCGCCTTCTCGGCAAAGGATATGGAGCTTACCGATTTTTCCGGCGTCGAGCCGCACGAAACCGATGCGGAAAGCGATTTTGTAAAGACGCTGAACAAGGTTTATTCGGATGTTACCGGCGCGCGCAGCGGCTGTATTGCCATCGGCGGCGGCACCTATGTTCACGATATTGAAGGCGGAGTTGCGTTCGGCGCGGAATTCCCCGGCGAGGACTGCAAAATTCATTCCGCCGGCGAGTTTATCTCCGTCGACCGTCTGAAACAAAACGCCAAAATCTTTGCGGAAGCCATTATCCGCCTCTGCAAATAACCTACTTTTCTTCGACCGTACTTTTCTTTGAAAAGAAAAGTAGGCAAAAGAAACTTCAATAATTGTATTGTACAAATTTTATAATTAAAAAACAGAGGTGATTTCTCATCTCTGTTTTTTGTTTTGATGACAAGGCAAAAGAAACTTTAATTATCGGGGAGTTTTTCAGGCTCCTTTGTGTAAAGGGAGCTCCGCCGCAGGCGGTGAGGGATTGTTTTTACAACCCTTCCACCACTTCGTGGTCCCCCTCCCCTTACACAGGGGAGGCGCAAATCAAACCCCTCTCGGCGACGCCTGCAAGTGTGCTTCGCACACTCGCAAATCCCTTTACACAAGGGAGCCTTTTCTTCTTTTCGTTCTTCTCTCTCATCTTTTCGCTGAAAAAAGCCCCGCCGAAGCGGGGCTTTTTGTTCTTTTATTTTCCGTAATAAACTTCTTCGTACTTAACGTGATACTTTTCGTCCATTTCGTTACTGAATTTCTCCATAACCTTACCGCTTGTCACAAGCTCGTTTGTATAATCTCTTATAAGGTCGAGTCTTATTTCGTCGAGCGACGGATAATAGGTTTCCTCCGTTACGCGGTCAAGGCGGAGAATCATCCAGCCGAGAGGAGAAATTATCGGCTCGGAATATATCGTTCCCGCTTCCATATGCTCCATTGCATAGCTCTGTGTATACGCCATGCACGTTGCGAGATACTGAAGATACTTTCCGTATTCTTCGCTGCCCTTGTCCGCCTTGGAATTGCGATCCTTATAGTTTTCGTCGGCATCGGCAAGTGCTTTTTCAAGGTCGTCGATATCATAGATCTCGTCAAACCCGATTGCGCCCTCGCCCGTCCATGTTGAAGTCTGTGTATAGCCGTTCTTTTCGTTATATATGCTGAGGATTTCTTCCTTTATCTTATCAAAATCCTCGCCGCCTTTAATGCGGTCGATATATTTCTGCGCGGCGGTTTTTGCCTCTGCCCATTCGCTTTCGCTTGAAAGATCCTTCACCTCGACAAACATTGCGGTATAAGTATATCCGGCGCTGATTATATAATTTTTCAGATTATTTGTATAATAATCCGTGAGCTCTTTATCCGTAAACTCTTTTTTTGCAAGGATATCTCTCGCGATTGCCTTTTCAACAACGGCGTTTCTTGCAAACATCATCCAGAACTTCTTTTTGAGCCCCGAATCCTTCATCATTTTCTTGAAGCCGCCCTCATAATTCTCATCGAAAGCCTTCTTGTTGTATTCATACATTTCTTCAACTTCGCTTTCGGAAATAGAAAGTCCGCGCTTGGTGACCTCGATTTCTCTTATACGCTGAGCGACGATCGTTTTCACGATGATTTTACCGAGCTCCGCAGAGGTCATTTTTCCTTCAAGAATATACGAGCCGTAATAGCCGGAAAGATATTTTGTCCAGAGCTTGACGTCTTTATCCGTGGAATAGACCTCGCCGCCGTCATATGTGGCAAGGAGCATTCCCTTGCCGCAGCCGCAGAAAATGAGCGCGACCATGCTCACGGCAAGGAAAAAGCATATCAGCTTTATTGTTTTTTTCATAAATTTCACCTTTTGTACAGAAGCCGCCCTTATCGGACGGCTTCCGTCGATTTTAATATGATTATTCTGCGTCCTCTGTGTCGAGAGAGAATTCCTTTTCGCAGTTCGGGCATACGAGATGCTCGGGGTCGTCGTCCTCTTCGAGCTCAAGGCATACGCCGCAGTGCGGGCAGGTGACTATGCAGCCGTCGCAGCAATCGCAATCGTCGTCATCGCAGCAGTCACATTCGTCATCCTCGCAATCGTCGTCGCAGCAATCGCAATCGTCGTCGTCACAGCAGCATTCGCCGTCGCCGTAAACCTCGTCCTCAAGAACTTCAAGGTCCTCGTCGATTTCCTCAACATACTGTTTGAGGTTTTCGCAATCGTCCTTAACGCCGTCGAGCTTGTCGGCAACGTCGGAAAGAATTGCGAGCATTTCGGAAATTATCTTTCCGGTTTTTTCTTCTTTGTCAACGCCGAGACCCTCGGCAAGACCCTTTACGTATGCAACCTTTTCGCTGATGGTCATAATTTTCACCCTGCGCTTTCGCGCCCTTTCGATTATTTTTATTTATGCTCTTTCGATGTATTCGCCCGTTCTCGTGTCGATGCGGAGTCTTGTGCCGTTGTCGATGAAGAGCGGAACCTTGATAACCGCGCCCGTTTCGAGCGTTGCGGGCTTGGAAGCGCCTGTTGCGGTATTTCCTCTTACGCCGGGCTCCGTTGCAACGACTTCAAGCTCAACGAACATCGGGGGTTCAACGCTGAACACGCTGCCCTTATAAGAAAGCACCTTGCACATCATTTCTTCCTTGACAAACTTGAAGCTGTCCGGAAGCATGTCCTTTGATACGGGTATCGTTTCAAATGTTTCCATATCCATAAAGTAATAAAGGTCGCCGTCGTTATAGCTGTACTGCATGTCGCGTCTGTCAATGACGGCGGGCGGGAATTTATCCGTGGGGTTGAAAGTGGTTTCCGTAACGGCTCCCGTGATAACGTTTCTGAGCTTTGTACGGACGAAAGCCGCGCCTTTTCCGGGCTTGACGTGCTGGAATTCGATAACCTGAAGCACCTGACCGTCCATCTCAAAGGTTACGCCGTTTTTGAAATCGCCTGCTATTACCATAAAAAATATCCTCCAAAAGTATTCTGGTTTTAAGTTCACTTGATATTCTACCTTATTTTTATGAAAATATCAAGTACTTTTTATCAATAAATTGCCCTAAAATCAGATTTCGAGCATATCTTTTCTGCTTTTTGTTATGTCTACGCCGCCTTCGTCCGTAACGACCATCATATCTTCAATACGGCAGCCGTATTTTCCTTTGAGA
>JAHAZT010000075.1 GCA_018383975.1 Eubacteriales bacterium
AATAAATTATACAATAAAATCTTTACAAATGCAATAAAATATTATATAATTTAGTCGCAAAATATTTGCGGACGGAATGTCCGCCCGAAACGGAGGTTTTATAATACAATGAACGACGTATTAAAGCAAATAGAACTTTGCGGAATAGTACCAGTTGTCAAAATCGAGGATGCAGAAAAGGCAGTTCCGCTTTGCAAAGCGCTTATGAAAGGCGGAATTATGTGTGCGGAGATAACCTTCCGCACCGCCGCCGCCGCGGACGCAATCAGAAGAATTACGGCGGAGCTTCCCGAAATGCTTGTCGGCGCGGGAACGGTTCTTACGCGCGAGCAGGCTGACGCCGCTGTCGACGCCGGCGCAAAATTCATCGTTTCTCCCGGCTTCAATCCCGAAAACGTCAGGTACTGTCTTTCAAAGGGAGTGACTGTCGTTCCCGGCTGCGCAACGTGCGGCGAAATGGAGCAGGCTATGGCTCTCGGACTTGACACCGTCAAGTTCTTCCCCGCAGAGGCAAACGGCGGAGCGGCGGCAATCAAGGCGATGTCGGCTCCATATAAGGGTCTGCACTTTATGCCGACGGGAGGCGTCAGCCTTGACAATATGATGGACTATCTCTCCCTGCCCTGCGTTGTTGCGTGCGGAGGCAGCTTTATGGTCAAGGAGTCGCTGATAAAGAGCGAAAATTACGAAGAAATCACCCGTCTGACATATCAGGCTGTTGCGAAAATGCACGGCTTCTGCCTCAAACACATCGGCATCAACGCAAAGAACGAAGACGACTGCCGGGCGACTGTCGATAAGCTCTGCCGCTTCGCAATGCTCACTCCGGACGAAAGAACCGGCGGTATCTTTGCGGGAACGCTCTTCGAGGTTATGAAAAGTCCCTATCGCGGCACAAACGGTCACATTGCAGTCGGCTGCAACTTCCCCTTCCGCGCGCTTGCTTTCCTTGAAAATCAGGGCTTTACCGCCGATATGTCGACAGCGTCCTATGACGAAAAGGGCAAGCTGAAATTCGTATATTTCAAAGACGAAATCGGCGGCTTTGCGTTCCATATAGTCGGCAAATAATACGCTTGTATAATTCCAAAGGCGCGATTTTCCGGTCGTGCCTTTTCTTTTGTTTTGATTTTATTCATTTGTATAATTTGCTTTTGCGGGGATTAAATCCGCGAAATGCCTGTTTGCGTCTCCGGCGGGATAAATTTATGTCCGATTTGCGAAAGAAAAACGCATTTTTTTGATACTTTTTTTCAAAAAGGTATAGATATTTATATCGATATAAGTTATAATGATACCAAGCGTGTATGCGTGACGCGGATTTTCCGGGTCTGCGTTACGCGTTCAAATAAAACACAGGAGGGCTCAATTCTCAGTTATGAAAAAGAAAATGACGACAGTCACATTCAGCGGCACGGAAGAGCAGAAGGCAAGACTTCTCGAAGTAATCGAAAAGTACAAAAACATGCAGGGCAATTTGCTTCCCGTTCTTCAGGGCGCGCAGGAAATCTACGGCTATCTGCCGATAGAAGTCCAGACGATTATTGCGGAGGGACTCGGAATTTCGCTTGCCGAAATTTACGGCGTCGCTACGTTCTATTCGCAGTTCAAGCTCAACCCCGAGGGCAAGGTTGCAATCGCGGTTTGTCTCGGAACGGCCTGCTATGTAAAGGGTTCAGGTCAGATTGCGGACAAAATCACCGAAATAATCGGCATAGGTCCCGGCGAAACAACCCCCGACGGCAAGTACAGCTTTGAGGCAACGCGCTGCATAGGTGCGTGCGGTCTCGCCCCCGTACTTACAATCAACGGAGACGTATACGGCAGACTTACGGTTGCCGATATTCCGAAGATACTTAAAGAGTACGAATAATCGCTTTTCCGAAAGGTAGTTTTACATGAAAATTTCAAGGGTAGCCGAGCTTCTCGGCGCAAAGATAAGATCCTGCGCGGACAAAGCGTCATCAGAGGTCTGCTCCGCTTGCGGAAGCGATATGATGAGCGACGTCCTCGCCTTTGTAAAGGATCAGGCGGTGCTTCTTACGGGGCTTGTCAACCCGCAGGTCGTCAGAACCGCCGAAATGATGGATATGCGCTGTATTGTTTTTGTCCGCAGCAAGCTCCCGTCGGACGAAATGCTCGCTCTTGCGGAGGAATCCGGTATCGTCGTCATGACGACCCCGCTCCGCATGTTTGAGGCCTGCGGAATTCTTTATTCCGGCGGTCTCGGAAAGACGGAAAACCTATGAGCGAGCCGCTTCAGTTCGTTTTCGACGTGAGCGGAGAAAACTTCACCTCGGCAGGTGAAGCATCGGTAACGGTGAAGAAAAACCTTCGTATGCTGGGCTTTGCGCCCGACATTATACGCAGGGTTGCCATTGCTATGTATGAAGGCGAAATAAATATGGTCATTCATGCGGGCGGCGGCGTCGCAACCGTAACCGTTTTTCCGGACAGAATAGAAATGGTGCTGGACGACCGAGGTCCCGGCATTGCCGATATTGAGCTTGCTATGAGAGAAGGCTTTTCAACAGCTCCGGACAACATACGCAATCTCGGCTTCGGCGCGGGAATGGGTCTGCCGAATATGAAGCGCAACACGGATTCGATGAAAATAGAATCCGAGCTTGGAAAAGGAACAAAAATAACGATGACGGTCAATACCTGAATTTTGCTTCAGCAAAGAAAGGAACGTCCCCATGCCTTATAAGCATTCCGTGTCACTTAACGTTGACAAATGCCGAGGTTGCACACACTGCTTAAAGCACTGTCCCACCGAGGCGATAAGAATACGCGGCGGTCACGCCGTGATAAATGCGTCACGCTGTATTGACTGCGGAGAGTGTATCCGCGTTTGTCCATACAATGCAAAAAAAGCGTCGTGCGACAAGCTCTCGGACATTCCGAAGGATAAATGGAAGATAGCCGTCCCCGCCCCCGCACTTTTCGGTCAGTTTGACAATCTCGACGATATGGATTATGTGCTTTCGGGAC
Organism: Eubacteriales bacterium; assembly: GCA_018383975.1. Classification (GTDB taxonomy): domain Bacteria; phylum Bacillota; class Clostridia; order Oscillospirales; family CAG-272; genus CAG-841. The sequence continues at coordinate 2,995 of JAHAZT010000075.1, forward strand.
TGCTGGATTACGGCTTTGACGACGTTTATGAAGTCGCGCGCTCCGCGGAAATCGTTTCCGATTATACCCGCAGATATATGAAACGGAAGGATATTGCTCTGCCTGTCATTTCATCGGCTTGTCCGGTGATAGAAAGGCTGATATCTCTCAGGTATCCTTATCTTGCGGGAAACCTCCTGCCGATACTTCCTCCCATGGAAATAGCGGCGATGGAGGCAAAAAGAAACGCTATGGCAAAAAATCCTTCGCTTAAGGAGGAGGACATCGTTGCGGTGTTCATCTCTCCCTGCCCCGCAAAAGCAAGTTATGTAAAAAACCGCACCGAAAGCGCGAAAACAAATGTGGATTTTGTGGTTTCAATATCGGACATTTATTTCGAGCTTATCGGTATAATGAAAAAACAAACAACGCCCGTTCCGGTATCGCGCACCGGAATGATAGGCCTGGGCTGGGCAAGCACAGGCGGTGAAGCGACGGCGGTATTCAACGATAAATACCTCGCCGCGGACGGCATTGAAAACGTAATGCGCGTGCTTGAGGAAATGGATAACGGAGCATTTCCCGAGCTTGAATTCGTCGAGCTTGACGCCTGCCCGGGAGGGTGCGTCGGCGGAGTGATGACGGTTGCAAACCCGTTCATCGCAAAAGCCCGCCTCGGCTCTCTGCGCCGTTACCTGCCCGTTTCTCAGAACAGGGCTCCCGACGGCGAAGCCGGAATTCCCGACGAGCTTTCCGTTAAAGACAAGGTTGAGTACAGTCCCGTTTCGCTCGGAGAGGACATGAACACGTCCATAAAAATGATGAGCGAAATAGAAAGAATACGCAAGCTCCTTCCGGGTATAGACTGCGGGTCGTGCGGTGCGCCGACTTGCAGCGCGTTTGCATCGGATATAGTCCGCGGCGACGCCTCTATTGAGGAATGCATCGTGTTTATGAGGAAAGAGCTGGACAGTATCCGAAACGAAGAAAAATCATCGGGAGGAAGCAAATGACGGTAAAAAACATTGCCGAAAGGCTGTCGCTGCGCGCGCTCTCAATGCCCGACCCCGAAAGAGAGGCGACCTGCGGTTATGCCGGCGACCTTCTCAGTTGGGTTATGGGCAGAGCGGCGGAAGGCTCCGTATGGGCTACTGTGATGACGAACGTAAACGTCATTGCGGTGGCGGCTCTTGCGGATACGGCGGCTGTCGTCATATGCGAGGACAGCGCAGTGCCGGACGACGTAATCTCCGTAGCAAAGGAAAAAGGGATAAACCTCTTTTCATCGGAGCTTCCGATATATGAATTCTGCGTCGCTCTGTCACAGGTGATAAAATGAGCAGGTATTATTACGACCTCCATATTCATTCATGTCTTTCCCCTTGCGCCGATAACGATATGACCCCGTGCAACATTGCGGGAATGGCGGCAATAAACGGTCTCGGTATCGTTGCGCTGACAGACCACAACAGCACAAAAAACTGTCGTGCGTTCTTTGCGGCGGCAAAGCGTCACGGTATCGTTCCGGTTGCGGGAATTGAACTGACGACTGCGGAGGACGTGCATATTGTCTGCCTGTTTCCGACGCTTGAAGCGGCAGAGAAATTCGATGACGAATACCGCTCTTTCCGTATCCTTTATAAAAACAGGAAGGACATTTTCGGAGACCAGCTCATTCTTGACGAGGAGGATAACGTCATAGGCGAAGAGGAACACCTTCTTCTCAACGCGTCGACTCTCTCCATAGAGGATGCGGAGCGTCTTGCGAAAAAATACGGCGCAGCCGTGTTTCCCGCCCATATAGACAGGGACGAAAACGGCATAATCGCCGCTCTCGGTTGCGTTCCGGAAACGCCGCATTTTCATGCGGTTGAATTCCGTGACCGCGGGAAAGCCGCCGAATACACCGAAAAATTCGGTCTTTCGGATAAGCTGATCCTCGCAGATTCGGACGCCCATTATCTCTGGGACATAAGCGAGGCTGAAAACTATATTGAATTGGAGGATGAGCCGTACAGCTCCGACCTCGTTCGGAGAAGGCTGATAGAGGCTCTTTCCGGAAAATGAAGGAACTATCACTCAACATACTTGACATAGCGCAAAATTCCGTGAAAGCAAACGCAAGCCTTATCGGAATCTCCATAGACGAAACGGACGACGTCCTTTCGTTTAAGATAACCGATAACGGCAAAGGAATGACAGCCGATTTTCTTTCCCGCGTCACAGACCCGTTCACGACCACAAGGACAACGAGAAAGGTCGGACTGGGGCTTCCGTTTCTGAAAATGGAGGCGGAGATGACCGGCGGCAGCTTTTCGATAAAATCGAAGAGCGAGACGGAATACAAGGAACACGGCACGGAGGTTTTTGCATCATTCAACAAAAAAAGCATAGACTATATTCCCCTCGGGGACATTATCGGCACGCTGTGCGCTTTGGTGCAGGGAGCCGAAAACACAGACTTTATTTTCAATCACAAAATGCCGCACGGCGAGGTTTTCCTTTCCACAAAGGAAATGCGGGAGCTTCTCGGAGATGTTCCTCTCGGCTCGCCGGAGGTGATAAGCTGGGTGCGCGAATATCTTTCGGAGGCGTACTCTGCGGCATGCGCGGTTGACTGAAAAAGAAATAATATAAAGAAAGGATAAACTTATGAAATCACTTGCAGAACTTGCAGCAATCAGAGACAAAATGAAAAACAAGGTTGCTCTCCGCGAAGAATCGGGCGAAACAAGAATCGTTGTCGGAATGGCAACATGCGGTATCGCGGCAGGCGCGCGTCCCGTTCTCAGCACATTCGTTGAGGAAGTCGACAAGGCAGGTCTCAACGGCAGCGTTGCCGTAACACAGACAGGCTGCATCGGCCTTTGCCGTTACGAGCCGATAGTCGAAGTGCTTCGCGCGGGAGAGGAAAAGGTCACTTACATCAAAATGACCCCCGAAAAGGCACTTGAGGTTATGGAAAAGCACATCAAAGGCGGAAAGCCCGTCGTTGAATACACAATAGGAAATATCGAAAAATAAGGAGGACTGACAAATGATACGTTCACACGTACTTATCTGCGGCGGTACGGGCTGTACATCGTCCGGCAGCGTCGCGGTACGCGAGGCGATGGCAAAAGAGCTTGAGCTCGCAGGTCTTTCGGATGAGGTCAAGATAGTTCAGACGGGTTGTTTCGGACTTTGCGCAAACGGTCCTATCATGATTATCTATCCCGAAGGCACATTCTATTCTCACGTCAAGGTTGACGATGTCAAAGAAATCGTTGAGGAGCATCTCCTCAAGGGAAGACTTGTTGAAAGACTTCTTCACAAGGAAACGGACGAAGGCGTAACCGAAACGGTTCACTCCCTCTCCGATACGAAGTTCTATAAAAAGCAGCACCGCGTTGCTCTCCGCAACTGCGGCGTAATCAACCCCGAAAGCATTGACGAATATATCGGCACGGACGGCTATCAGGCGCTCGGCAAGGTTCTTACGGAGATGAAGCCGCAGGAGGTTATAGATACAATCCTCGCGTCCGGTCTCCGCGGTCGTGGCGGCGCAGGCTTCCCGACGGGAAGAAAGTGGCAGTTCGCCGCCGACCAGCCCGCAGGCAAGAAATACGTTGTATGTAATGCAGACGAGGGCGACCCCGGTGCATTCATGGACCGTTCCGTTCTCGAAGGCGACCCGCACGCAGTTCTTGAAGCTATGGCTATCGCAGGCTACGCTATCGGCGCAGACGAAGGCTATATCTATGTAAGAGCCGAGTACCCCATCGCGGTTCAGCGTCTTACAATCGCAATAAATCAGGCTCGCGAATACGGACTTCTCGGCAAGGATATTTTCGGCACGGGCTTCAACTTCGATATCACTCTCCGTCTCGGCGCAGGCGCGTTCGTATGCGGTGAAGAAACAGCCCTCCTCGCTTCCATCGAAGGCAAGCGCGGCGAGCCTCACCCCCGTCCTCCGTTCCCCGCTGTCAAAGGTCTGTTCGGCAAGCCCACAATCATAAACAACGTTGAAACGCTTGCAAACATCGCTCAGATTATAAACAAGGGCGCAGACTGGTTTGCTTCAATGGGTACGGAAAAGTCCAAGGGTACAAAGGTGTTCGCTCTCGGCGGCAAGATTACAAACACGGGTCTTGTTGAAATTCCGATGGGCACGACGCTCCGCGAAATCATCGAAGATATCGGCGGCGGTATCCCGAACGGCAAGAAGTTCAAGGCGGCTCAGACGGGCGGTCCCTCCGGCGGCTGTATCCCCGCTTCCCTTATAGATACTCCTATCGACTATGACAACCTCCTCGCAATCGGATCAATGATGGGTTCCGGCGGTCTTATCGTTATGGACGAGGACAACTGCATGGTTGATATTGCGAAGTTCTTCCTTGAATTCACAGTCGACGAATCCTGCGGTAAGTGTGTTCCCTGCCGTACAGGTACAAGAAGACTTCTTGAAATTCTTGAAAAGATTACAAGCGGCAACGGCGAAATGGAAGACCTCGACAAGCTCGAAGAGCTCTGCAACTACATCAAGTCGACCTCGCTCTGCGGTCTCGGACAGACAGCTCCGAACCCCGTCGTTTCCACTCTCCGTTACTTCCGTGACGAATACATAGCGCATATCGTTGATAAGAAGTGCCCCGCAGGCGTATGCAAAAAGCTGCTTCATTATCACATTGACGCCGAAAAGTGCCGCGGCTGTACAGCCTGCGCGCGTCAGTGCCCGACAAACGCTATTTCCGGCGCGGTCAGAACTCCTCACACAATCGACCCCGCAAAATGTATCAAGTGCGGAGCTTGTATGGCAACATGTAAGTTCGGCGCAATCTATAAACAGTAAGAAAGGAGCTGCGTGAAAAATGGAAAACATGGTTAATGTAAAAATCAACGGTATCCCCGTTGCCGTTCCCGCCGGCTCGACGATACTCGAAGCCGCACGCGCGGCGCATATTGATATTCCCACTCTTTGTTATCTCAAAGGTATAAACGAGATCGGCGCGTGCCGTCTCTGCCTTGTTGAAGTCAAGGGCGCAAGAGGTCTTATGACCGCCTGCGTAACGACAGTAAACGAAGGAATGGAAATATTCACAAACACGGAAAAGGTTCGTCACAACAGAAAGCTCAACCTCCAGCTCGTTCTCTCCACGCACGAAAAGAAGTGCCTTTCGTGCATCAGAAACCAGCATTGTGAGCTTCAGAAGCTCTGCTCCGACCTCGGAGTTGACAACGAAGATTATTATGCAGGCTCTAAGATTCATTACGAGCTTGACACAAGTTCCCCCTCTCTCATCCGTGACGATAACAAATGTATTCTCTGCCGTCGCTGCATAGCGGCTTGTAACGAACAGGGTATCGGCGTTATCAATTCTCTTGACAGAGGCTTTGATACACACGTCGCTTCCGCTTTTGAAAAGCCCCTTATGACGCAGGCTTGCGTCGGTTGCGGACAGTGCGTTGTTGCCTGCCCCGTCGGCGCGCTCTATGAAAAGGACGATACCGCAAAGGTATTTGAAGCCATCAGCGATCCGACAAAGCACGTTGCCATCTGTATGGCTCCTTCGATCCGCGCAACAATCGGCGAGTGCTTCGGCTATGCGCCCGGCACGGATACGGAAGGCAAGCTCGTTGCGGCGGCAAAGCGCCTCGGCTTTGACGGTGTATATGACATGAACCTCACAGCCGACCTTACAATTCTTGAAGAGGCTACGGAATTCATTGAAAGATTCACAAGCAAGAAAAATCTCCCGCTCATGACCTCCTGCTCGCCCGGCTGGGTCAAGTTCTGCGAGCATTATTTCCCGGAATTTACGGACAACCTCTCCACCTGCAAGTCTCCTCAGCAGATGTTCGGCGCAATGTACAAAACTTACTATGCAAGAAAAATGGGTCTCGACCCCGCGGATATCGTATTCGTTTCCGCAATTCCCTGCACGGCAAAGAAATTTGAGTGCCGCCGTCCCGACCAGAGCGCGGCAGGCAACGGCATTTTCGACGTCGACTACGCCATCACGACGAGAGAGCTCGCCCGTATGATTGAAAAAGCGGGCATCGACTACGTCACTCTCCCCGATGAAAAATATGACGCTCCGTTCGATATCGGCTCCGGTGCGGGCGCAATCTTCGGCGCGACAGGCGGCGTTATGGAAGCCGCTCTCCGTATGGCTGCGGAAGTCGTCCTCGGCACAAAGCTCGAAAAGGTTGACTTTGAAGAGGTCAGAGGCACGGCTCCCATCAAGTACGCAACGTACAAGCTCGGTGACGCGACTGTAAGAGTTGCGGTTGCAAGCGGCACAAAGAACGCCAAGGAACTTCTTAATAAGGTCAAGAGCGGCGAAGTCGAAGTTGACTTTATCGAAGTTATGTGCTGTCCCGGCGGCTGTGTAAACGGCGGCGGTCAGCCCGTTCAGAGCGCAAAGACAAAAGCCGAAATCGACCTCAAGTCCGTTCGTGCTTCCGTTCTTTACAATGCCGATAAGAACCTCCTCACCTACCGCAAATCTCAGGATAACCCCGCAGTACTCAAGCTCTATGAGGAATTCCTTGAGAAGCCCGGCAGTCACAAGGCACACGAAATACTCCACACGTCTTATATCAAACGCGGAATATACGAAAACTAAAACACAAAAATCCCCCGCATGCGCGGGGGATTTTTTTGAGATAAAAGAGAAAATCGAAAAGAAAAGGTGCGCCTGCGGCGCGGATTGATTACAAAGGCGACGCCGAGACGGGTTCGGAAACCGCCGCAGGCGGTGAGGGATTGTCTTTTTTCTGCGGGAAAATGAGTTTTGCGGTGCCGACTACTCACCCACCGCTTCGCGGTCCCCCCTCTCTCACAAGAGAGGGCTTAAAACTCCCCGATAATTGAAGTTTCTTTTGCCTACTTTTCTTTTCAAAGAAAAGTATGGTCAAAGAAAAGTAGGGGTGAATTCAAAGCGGATGATAGCTTTGAGCGTTCCGTCAGAGGAGAAGAAACATTCGGTGAGCGAGTTTTCGTCGGCGGAGAGCTTTGCCGTTATGATGTCCGATTCCTTTATCGGCGAGCGATATGAAATGCGATAAGATGTGATCTGTCGTTTTTCATAAAGCTCCTTCGGCATGGTTTCGAGCGCAAGCGTGAAATAATTCGCATTATGAACGTGACCGTTATAATCTATGTCGTTCCGACGGAGAAAAACGGGGACTTCGGCGTCGAATTCCTTCGGCGCGACAAGGCGCGGAAGCCTTTCATTCGTTTCGTCCTCCGGCTCCGGACCGTAAAGAGCAATGAGCTCTTCCGCAGGCTTTACAAGTCTTCCCGTCGACACATCGACGCGCACAAGAACGGCATTGCCTTCGGCGCAGAGTTCGCCCGCCGCAGTTCTTATTTCCATTCTTCTTTTGCATTGAATTGACGGCTTCAGACCGACGGCGTATGTCGACTGAATGAGCTTTTCGCCATATGCGGGAGTGCGGTGAATTTGAATATTCCATTCCGCAACAATCCACGCAACCCCCGCCGCGGTGCCGGAAATGAGGCTGTCGCCGACGGAGTCCGAATGGTGACTGCCCGTGTTTTCAAATATGCGGAGGACGGCTTCCGGAGTCATAAGTCCGCCCCTGCCGAAATCCTCTATTCTGCTGCAATATTCTTCGCTGAATATCATTTTTGTTTACCGTCTTTCATAATTGTTTACGGGGTTGGCTATTTTATTCCGTTCTGAATTTTCGCCGCCGTAACGGCGTTTTTCAGCAGCATTGTGACCGTCATAGGTCCCACTCCGCCCGGGACGGGGGTAATAAATGACGCTATCGGCTCAACCGCGGCGAAATCAACGTCGCCCGTGAGCTTGCCATCCGGCGTTCGGTTCATACCGACGTCGATTACAACGGCACCCGATTTGACCATATCCGCCGTCACAAAGCCCGCCTTGCCGACTGCGGAAACAAGAATGTCCGCACGGCGCGTCACTTCGGAAAGATTTTTCGTTTTGGAATGGCAGATTGTGACCGTGCCGTTTTCATGCAGAAGGAGCATTGCCATGGGCTTGCCGACAATATTGCTCCTGCCGATAACAACACATTCCTTTCCCTCCGCGCTTATCCCGCTGCGGTGCAAAAGCTCGATTATTCCTGCGGGAGTGCACGGAAGAAAGCTGAATTTTCCCGTCATAATCCTGCCGACGTTTTCGTCACAAAAGGCGTCGACGTCTTTTTTCGGGTCGATATGAGCGATGATATTTTTCTCGTTTATGTGTTTCGGGAGCGGCAGCTGGACGAGAATACCGTTGATTTCCCGTCGACTGTTCAGCCCGTCAAGCACGGAAATGAGCTCCTCCTCCGAAGTATCCGACGGCATGGCGATGATTTCCGAGTCGATGCCCGTTTCGTCACAGGCTTTTTTCTTATTGCGGACGTAAATCTGCGAAGCGGGGTCGTCTCCGACGATGACAACCGCAAGACGGACCTTTATTCCTTTTTCCGCAAGCGCGGCGACCTCCGCTTTTATTTCCGCGCGGACTTCGGCGGAAATCGCCTTTCCGTCAATTATTTTTGCCATCCGAATTTTCACCGCCTTTATCGGAGCTTGCCTCCGAAGTCCCGTCCGACCTTCCGTCATCATACTTTTCATGCTTTGTAAAGGAGATTTTTATCGGCTTTTCTTCTTCCGTCGACGACCTTTCTTTCTCAAAAAGATTCTTTTTTCTGCTCTCGCGGGCGAGCTTTTCGTCATTGACTTCTTCCGCCTTTTCAAACTCGTCGGTGTTGAAATCAACCGTTGCGCCCGTTTCCTCACGGGAGTATTTGTTCTTGCCGATACCGAAGAAATACGGGAGAGAGACCTCGCAGCCGGCTCTTATCTTGCCGGATTTTTCATCGCGGACGGCAATGATATGGCACGCAATCGTAAGCGGCAGAGAAATCACGAACAGCACCATGCCTAAAAGTGCGGAAACTCTTATTCCGGTATTGCCGATATAGAGAGAGTCCGTGCGCAGCTGTTCGATAAAAAATCTGCCGAAGCCGTACCAGCCGAGATACCAGAGGAACACCTCTCCGCCGAACTTCTTCTTTTTATAGAATATGTTTATCAGGATAAATCCTATAAGATTCCATACGGATTCATAGAGGAACGTCGGGTGGACGAATACCATTCCGGTTGTGCCGAAGTCGTGCATTGTGTTCCCGTTCTGAAGTCCCATGCGGAGAAAATACAGCGGATGAGAGGGGGAAACAAGTCCTCCGTAGGCTTCGCCATTGAAGAAGTTGCCCCATCTGCCCAGTATCTGCCCTATCATAACGGCGGGAATTATCATATCGGCATATTTGAAAAAGTCGATTTTTTTATGCTTTGCGACGAGTATCACCGCTATCATACCGCCGATTATTCCGCCGTATATTGCAAGTCCGCCGTTCCATATGGCGATAACGTCATAAAAGGAATGAACGTTGCCATAGAAAATGACGTAATAAAGTCTTGCGCCGACGATTGCCGAAGGCACGGCAATCAGAGTTGTGTCTATAACGTCGTCCAGCTTGATTTTGGCTTTTCCGGCGCGATACGCAAAATAGATAAACGCAAGAATTATCCCTATGCAGATTATCACTCCGTACCACATAACAGGTCTGCCGAAAATCGTGAACGCCACGTTGTTCAGTCTGAATTCGCCTATTCCCAGTCCCGGAAACGAAATGTTTGATGTGTGTTCCATATTCAAGTTCCTTTTCCGAATTATTTTTCAAGCGGCTCGACTACGCTCATCGCATAGTATCTCTCGTCAAAGAGTTTACGGAGCAGCTCCTCCGTATACTCAAACGACACCTCCGAAACAGCCTTGCTGTAATCCATAATGTCAATATCGTCATGAAGCATAAAGGTTATATTGTCCGCGATGTTCTGCGTTGAGTCAAAGCTTCTCACAAGACTTGCGTAATTCGCTTTCTTCGTTCTCTCGAACTCGCCTTGGTCAAGTCCCGTTTTCTTCTTTTCTTCGACGTATTTCACGAATTTATCGTAAACGGCTTCCGGATCGTCGCTCTCGCCGACAAGCTCTCCCATGCCGAAAACATGGTCAAGCGAATAGCCCGCGCCAAAGCCGCGGACAAGTCCGCTCTCGTAAACGTCGATTGCGAAATCGGAGGTGCCGCCGAAAAGCATGTCGTAAAGCACGCCGCCGGCGATTGACTTTTTCAGTCGCTCCTTCGGGTCTGCCGGTATATCAATATCCTTTATGCCGATTTCAAACATCGGCTTCGATACCGCCATTTGAACCTTTACTCTCTTTTTGTTTACCTCCGCCTTTTCGGAGTTATAGCAGCGGACGATTTTCTTTTCCTCCTGCATGGGAAGGACCTTGTCCGCAACGGCAAGCACCTGCTCCATTGTAATGTCGCCGCTTGTGACGAGAACCATATTGGAGAGGTTATAGAACGTGCGATAACAGCTGTAAAGCAGGTCTGCCGTTATCTCCGCAATTGACTCAACCGTGCCGGCGACGTTTATCTTTATCTGACTGTCGGCATAGAGAGCCTCCATCGTGTTGTAATAACGGGCTCTTGAGGGGTTGTCCTCGCCCATTTTTATTTCCTGACCGATAATTCCCTGCTCCTTTGCGACTGTCTGCGGGGTGAAATACGGCTTTGTGACGTAATCCAGCAGGATTTCAAGGTTTTCATCATAATGGCTTGTGCACGAGAAAAGGTAAGCCGTCATCTCGCTGGACGTAAACGCGTTTGCATCCGCGCCGTATTTTGCAAAGCGTGCAAAGGTATCGCTGCCGTCTTCGTTTTCAAACATTTTGTGTTCAAGGAAGTGCGCAATTCCGTCCGGAACCTTTACAAAATCCTTATCGCCCTCAAGCTTGAAGCAGTTGTCGGCTGCGCCGTATTTTGTCGAAAACAGCGCATAGCTTGTGCGGAATTTTTTCGGAACGACGTAAATATCAAGTCCGCTCTTGTGCTTTGTGTAATAATATCTTTCGCCTATCGACTTGTCTTCGCGCATTATTATTTCGCTCATTTGCTCTCCTCCTGTCCGCAGAGGAAGTAGTACGTGTCAAGACGCACAGCCTTCGCCCGCTCGGTTATCTGCTCTTTTGTGACGGCGTTTATCTTTGCGATTTTTTCCTCATCCGTAAGTCTTTTGCCATACATAACCTCGCCGAATGCGGTTGCCGCAAGCGCACGGACGCTGTCATCGGCGCTCATAACGTCGTCGCAGAGGAATTTTTTCGCCATTTCGATTTCGTCATCCGTTATTTCGCCGTTTTTCATATTGTCCAGCTGAAGCATTATCTCGTCAAAAGCCTTCTGCTCGTTTTCAAACTGAATTCCGGAGGCGACCGTCATCGCGCCCTTTTCGGGAATGAGAGAGGAAGAGCAATAATAGCAAAGGCTGAGCTTCTCTCTGACGTTCATAAACAGCTTGCTTGCCGCGCTTCCGCCGAAAACGGTGTTGAAAACCTTTGTTACGGCGTAATCGTCATCGGAGCTTACGCTTCCTGTGAAAAATCCGAGAACAAGCACGCCCTGTGTGACGTTCTGTCTGTCATATATCTTCTGAATCTCGGCTCTTGCCGTACCTTTTGTATCGGGTATCGGCTCGTAAATTCCGCCTCTTTTGACGGATGAGAAAATCTCCGAAAATTTCTTTTCAAGCTCGTTTCCGTCAAAATCGCCGACGGCGAAAATTTCAATTCTTGCCGTGCGGAGCATATTTTTATAAGCCTCGAAAAGGCACTTCGGGCAGACAGCCTCGATTTCTTCAACCGTGCCGCCGTCGCTTATGCCGTATGCGTCGCCGGAGAACATTTCTTCAATCGCTTTCAGCCTTGCGTATCTGCCCTTCTGATTGATTGTCGCGCGGACGGTGTCAGCCGCTATCTTCTTTTCGCCCTCAACGCTTTCGGCTTTGAAAACGCCGTTTTCCGTCACGGGATGAAGCACCGCCTGCCCGATAAGGTCAAGCACGCCGCCGGTTATATCGGTGTCGTCTATCGCATATGAATTGCGCATGGAGCTTGCTTCAAGAGTCACTATATGATTGTCGCCGTGCTTCCAGTGTCCCGACCATATCCCCGATGCGTAAAGCTCCTGCTTGCGGCGGCGGATATCGGCAAGGGTCGGATATTTTTCCGTTCCCCTCAGAATAACGGGAAAAACAAGCGAATTCTTTGCCGCCGTCTCTTTTTTCAGCGGCATAACAAATCTGATCTGGATATAATTTGATTTGAACTTGTCCGCGGGGATGACCGTCAGAAAAGTCCCTGCGGCTATCTGTTTTCTTTCTGTATGCATTTCGTATCCTTTCAGCGTAATGGATTTACATATATTTTACTCCATTGTGCCGTATTTTTCAACAGTTAATTAAAAAATCGTGCGACAATATATTTACAGCCGACGCATTTTGTGATATAATGGTTACAGATACCGGCGCGCAACCGACGCGTGCTCAAAAAAGGAGGACTGATTTTATTATGGGAGAACTTCTCTCCGTAATGCCGTGGATATGGCTCGGCGTAACCGTTGCGGCAATCGTTTTTGAAGCATCGACGCTCGCTCTCGTCGCGGTATGGTTTATTCCGTCCGCGCTCGTTTCGCTCGTGCTTTCCGTTTTTCATCTCCCCCTGTGGCTCCAGGTAACGGCGTTTCTCGTGCTTTCCCTCGCGCTTATGATTTTCCTCAAGCCCTTTATGAAAAAAGTGCTGAAGGTCAGGTATTCGCCCACAAACGCGGATACCGTAATAGGCAAGACGGGAACGGTAATCGAGAAAATCGACAATATCGCCGCCACCGGCGCCGTCAAAGTGGACGGCAAGATATGGACGGCACGCTCCGATAATGACAGCCTGACAATCGACGAGGGAACGTTAGTCTGCGCCGTTGCAATCGAGGGCGTAAAGCTCATATGCAGAAAAGAAAACTGAAGAAAGAAGGTAAATTTTTATGACCGGACTCATTATTTTGGGAGTACTCGTTGCACTGGTTCTCATAATCATAATCGCAAACATTCACATTGTGCCGCAGGCGCACGCATACGTTGTCGAGCGTCTCGGAACGTATCACGCGACGTGGCACACGGGACTTCACGTGAAAACTCCGTTTGTTGACAGAATTTCAAAGCGCATCTCCCTTATGGAGCGCGTTGCCGATTTCGAGCCGCAGGCCGTTATCACAAAGGATAATGTCAAAATGCAGATAGACACGGTTGTTTTCTTCCAGATAACCGACTGCAAGCTCTATGCATACGGTGTTGAAAATCCTATGTCGGCAATCGAAAATCTGACGGCGACAACTCTCCGTAACATAATCGGCGAGCTTGAACTGGACAGCACGCTCACCTCGCGCGACATAATCAACACAAAAATGCGCGCCATTCTGGACGAGGCAACAGACCCCTGGGGTATCAAGGTCAACCGCGTTGAGCTGAAAAACATTATGCCCCCGAAGGAAATTCAAGACGCGATGGAAAAACAGATGAAGGCTGAACGCGAACGTCGCGAACAGATTCTCCGCGCAGAAGGCGAAAAGAATTCAACGATCCTCGTTGCAGAGGGTAAAAAACAGGCAATGATTCTTGACGCCGAAGCGCAGAAGCAGCGTCAGATACTTCTCGCAGAGGCAGAAAAGGAAGCCAAAATCCGCCAGGCAGAAGGTGAAGCAGAAGCGATCAAGCAGGTTCAGGAAGCTACCGCCGAAGGTATCAGAATGATAAACGAAGCAGCACCGTCGGAAGCGGTTATCGCCATAAAGGGTCTTGAAGCCTTTGAAAAAGCCGCCGACGGAAAAGCGACGAAGATTATCATCCCCAGCGAAATTCAGTCGCTTGCAGGTCTCGCGACCTCCGTTTCCGAGCTCATCAAAAAAGACAAAGAATAATCCCCCCATACTTTTCTTTGACCGTACTTTTCTTTGAAAAGAAAAGTAGGCAAAAGAAACTTCAATTATTGTATTGTTTAAATTTTTTAATTAAGAAAACAGAGATGATTTCTCATCTCTGTTTTTGTTTTGATGACAAGGCAAAAGAAACTTCAGTTATTGTATTGTTCAAATTTTTTAATTAAGAAAACAGAGATGATTTCTCATCTCTGTTTTTTTATCAATCGCGCCGCAGGCGCACCTTTTCTTTTCGATCTTCTCTCTTCTCTTTTATCTCAAAAAGCCCCGCCGAAGCGGGGCTTTTTGCTCTGTCACTTAACAGATTTAACTATGTTCGTTATCTCATTCAGGTAAAGAACGCTTGCGGGAAGTACAAGGCAGTTGCCGTTTGCATAACCGGCTTCAACAAGTGCGTTATACATTTTGTTTACGTCCTCGTTCTTGGAAAGGTCTTTTACAAGACCCTTTACGGTCTCGCTGCTCTCATAGAATTCAACAAGCTCTTTTGTCGACTTGAATTCAATGATGATTGCGGAGGTGATTCCGTTTGACTTCTTTGTGAGCAAGTGGAGTTCAACTGCGTATTCGTCCTTTGCGAGTTCTTCCTTTATGGTGTTCATTATTCCCGTAAAGGTTGTGTTGTTTTCGTAGCCTGCGTCGATAAATGCCTTCTCGATTGCGGAATACTTGGAACCGCACGATGCAAGCATTGTCAGCGCCATGACAAGCACAAGCGCAAGGCTTACGATTTTTGTGATTTTCTTCATGAGAAAAATCCTCCCTTTTCAGTCTGTTTGTTATAATTTTCTGTCGGACGGAAAAAATTTCGCACGACGCGTCAAGGCAATGCAAAAACGGTTAGACAATTCAATCTGCCTTAAACCATATTCAGTATATCAATATCGGCATAATGTGTCAATATGCAAAAATGCCCAAATGTACAAATCAGCCGATGTGCAGAATTCATAAAAAGCCAACGGTGTCTGCCGTCGGCTTTTTGGCTATTCATCGTATTCGTAAACGCTTTCCGTAAGCCTTGCAAGCGATGATATATTTTCGATTGTGAAATCCTTTATCGTCTCCCCCGTCCCGCTGATTCCGAACGAATAATCCTTTGCTTGGGGAGCCGCGCCCTCACCGCCGACGATCATCATCGTTTTGCCCGCAAGGTTACCTTTTATATTTGTTCCTTTTGCATAGGTCACGCCGATGTCAACCTGCGGTTCCTCTTTCCCGTTTTCTTTATGCGCGATATAAAATTCCCTCGGCGACGGGCAAAGCACAATCACTTTTTTCAGAGTCTTTTCGCCGTAGTCCCTGCCGGTCGTTTCAAAGCGGAAATTTCTTGCCCTTATCGGCTGCTTAAAGCCTATAAGTCTGCCGATTTTTCCAAGCGGCATAGGCGAGATACGGCATATCACGTCAGCCGAGGAGGATATTGCAAGGCTTCGACTGCCGATTATCGTCGGCACTATCATAACCTCAAAAACCGAACGGTCGGTTTCAAAGACGAAATCTGTTCTGCCGGACGACGAAAACAGTCTTCCGTACGGCTTTGAGATCCATTCGACCTTTCCCTTTTTCATCTTTTTAAGCGCGCGGACGAGCTTTCCCCGTTTTGCGACGGCGCGGATAAAGCAGACGATCGCAAATGTCACTATGACCGTCGCCGCAATCGCCGCAACTGCTTTCGGGCTGTATATTGTAAGCGCCGCAAGCGGAACGATAAGAAAAAGCGAACACATAACCATAAGCATTATGGCAAGCAGGCGTGCCGCAAAGTTCTGCACGGAAATTCCGGCGCGCGACCTTTTGCCGCGATTGAGCTTCTGCGCATAGGTGAAATCGCTTTCGTAATCGAGTGTAAGATTGTCTTTTTTCTTCTTTTTCATCTTCCGCCCTCCGTTTTATGCTTTTCTCTTAATTATACCATATTCCCCCCCTGTGTCAAGATTTTTTCAGCCGTGACCGCCGTTTTTCACAACTCTACCGTGAGTAGAGCCGGAGATATAGGCGCGCCGCGCGTCAATAGATTGCATTTTTCGTCGTTTTGTGCTAACATTATCGCATCGGCAAAACTGATTACATAAAAACGGAGATAAAAATGAAAGTCACAATCGTATGCGAAGTTCTTGGCAAGGCAAACAACGGAACAACCGTTGCCGCCCTCAATCTTATTCGCTCGCTCAAAGAAAAAGGTCACAATGTCAAGGTCATCTGTCCCGACGCGGACAGAGAAGGTCTTGAAGGTTATTACATTCTTCCCGTTACGAACATGGGAGGAATTATAAACGGTATACTTGAAAAAAATCACGTCACGCTTGCAAAGTATGACGAGCAGATTATTTATGACGCAATAAAGGACGCGGACGTCGTGCATTTCATGGTTCCTCTCTTCATTGCAAGACGTGCGACAAAGCTCGCCGCAAGTCTCGGCAAGCCCATAACCGCCGGCTTCCATGCTCAGGCGGAAAACCTCACGGCGCACATCGTCGGGCTGATGGGAAACCGCCTTGCAAACCATCTGACTTACGAATGGTATGACAAAAACCTTTTCTGCCGCGCCGACGCAATTCATTACCCGACGCAATTCATCCGCGACGTTTTTGAGAGCGAAGTTCACCGCAAAACAAACGGATACGTCATTTCAAACGGCGTATGCAGCGATTTTCATCCCGTTCCCGCCGAAAAGCCCGAGCAATACAGGGACAAATTCTGCATACTTTTCACCGGCAGGCTTTCCAAGGAAAAATCGCACATTGTGCTTATGAAAGCCGTCAGAAAGTCAAAATACGCGGACAAAATTCAGCTTTTCTTTGCCGGCAACGGTCCCCTTCTCGACAAAATCGAAAAATACGGAAAGAAACATCTGAAAAATCCTCCCGTCATCGGGTTGTACAGTCGCGCAGAGCTTGTTGACATAATCAACTTCTGCGATCTTTACTGTCATCCCGCGGAAATTGAGATCGAAGCAATCGCTTGCCTCGAAGCGATCGCCTGCGGACTCGTTCCCGTAATCGCGAATTCGCCGCGCTGTGCAACAAAGGCTTTCGCCCTCGACGAGCGGTGCCTCTTTGAGGTCAACAATCCGGACGACCTCGCGAAAAAAATCGATTATTTCATCGAACATCCGGAGGAAAAAGCCGCCCTGCGCGAAAGATATCTCTCCGAAAGCGTCATGTTTGACCAAAAGCATTGCATGGATATGATGGAGCAGATGCTTCTGGACCAGGTATCAAAAAAAGACGCTTGACCATACTTTTCTTTGGAAAAGAAAAGTAGGCACCGTACTTTTCTTTGAAAAGAAAAGTAGGCAAAAGAAACTTCGATTATTGTATTGTTCAAATTTTTTAATTAAGAAAGCAGAGGTGATTTCTCATCTCTGTTTTTGTTTTGATGAGTGGGCAAAAGAAACCTCTTAAAATCAAAATAAAATAAATAAATAATGTTTTTTCGGAAAAACTCTTTACAAGCGGAAATCTTTGTGTTATAATCTTATCTGCGAAAATTCGGCAGCGCAGCCTGCGGACATAAGGTTTTTCAAAAACGCTTCACCCGCCGCCCGCTTCGATGCACGAACGCAAAATATTTTATGAGGTGAAAAACAATGCTTAAAGACCAGAAACAGCAGATCATAGCGAACAACGCTATGCACGAAGGCGACACAGGCTCGCCCGAGGTTCAGATTGCCATTCTCACGGCAAGAATCAACCATCTTAACGAGCATCTCAAGCTCAACAATAACGACCACCACAGCCGCAGAGGCCTTCTTAAAATGGTTGGTAAGAGAAGAAATCTTCTCGGCTACCTCCAGAAAAAAGATATCAACCGTTATCGTGCGATCATTGAGAAACTCGGCATAAGAAAATAATTTTTCCGAAAGGGACGGATATTCTCCGTCCCTTTCACAAATTACAGCGTCTTTTATGCGGCGGAAGCGGATTTTGTATAGCAGTTAATCAAGTCCCCGAAAGGCTCGGAGATTTAATTAAATGCTAAACAAAAGCCCCTGTCGCAAAAGAATAAAAAACAATTCAGGAGGCAAACAATGTTTGAAAATTACAAAGTATTCAATTATGAATACGCAGGTCGACCTCTGAAAGTAGAGGTTGGCAAGGTTGCGGGGCTTGCGAACGGCTCCTGCATGATAAGCTACGGTGAAACCGTTATCCTCGCCTGTGCGACGGCGTCGCCCAAGCCCAGAGACGGTATTGATTTCCTTCCTCTTTCCGTCGACTACGACGAAAAGCTCTATGCCGTCGGCAGAATTCCCGGCAGCTTTACAAGACGCGAAGGCAGACCCGGCGAAAAGGCAATCCTTACAAGCCGCGTTATCGACCGTCCCATCCGTCCCCTTTTCCCGAAGGATCTCCGTAACGACGTAGCCCTTACTCTTACGGTTATGAGCGTCGATCCCGATTGCTCACCCGAAATAACGGCTATGATCGGCGCGTCAATCGCTCTTTCCATTTCGGACATCCCGTGGAACGGACCTATCGGCGGAGCATTTGTCGGCATGATCGGCGACAGATTCATCATCAACCCGACAGCCGAAGAAAGAAAAGAAAGCGTTCTCGAGCTGACGGTCGCAGCTTCCGAAAAGAAGGTCGTTATGATTGAAGCGGGCGCAAAGGAAGTATCGGACGACGATATGTACAACGCGATTATGTTTGCTCACGAAGAGATAAAGAAGCTCCTCGTATTCATCAATGAAATCATTGCAGAGGTCGGCAAGCCGAAGTTCGATTATCCTTCCTGCGAGCTTGACCACGATATGTTTGATAAAATTTTCGACTATTGCGAAAAGGCTGTTATGGAAGCTCTCGACACGGACGACAAAACCGTCCGCGACGCAAAGATGCAGCCCATTATGGACGACATTCTTGAAAAGTTCTCCGAAGAATATCCGGATCTCCCAGTCGTTCTTCCCGAACTTATCTATAAGATTCAGAAAAAGATTGTCCGCCGCTGGCTTCTCGTTGACAAAAAGCGTGTTGACGGCAGAAGAATGGATCAGATCCGTCCGCTCGCAAGCGAGGTTGCCGTTCTTCCCAGAACGCACGGCTCCGGTCTCTTTACAAGAGGTCAGACGCAGGTTCTTTCCGTCGTAACTCTCGGACCCATGAGCGACGCACAGCAGCTTGACGGTCTTGACGACGAAAAAGAAAAACGCTATATGCATCATTACAATATGCCCGGCTATTCAACGGGCGAGGCTAAATCCCTCCGCACACCCGGACGCAGAGAAATCGGTCACGGTGCGCTCGCAGAGAGATCGCTCATTCCCGTGCTTCCCTCAAAGGAAGAGTTCCCTTATGCCATCCGCGTCGTAAGCGAGGTTGTTTCCTCAAACGGATCGACGTCGCAGGGCTCTGTATGCGGTTCGACCCTTGCTCTTATGGACGCAGGCGTTCCGATAAAGGCTCCCGTTGCGGGAATTTCCTGTGGACTTATCACCGCAGAGGACGGCTCATGGGACACAATGATAGACATTCAGGGTCTTGAAGACTTCTATGGCGATATGGACTTCAAGGTTGCCGGAACACACAAGGGCATCACTTCCATTCAGATGGACCTCAAGATCGACGGTCTCACGCCCGAAATCATAAAGAACGCTCTTGAAACAACTCACAAGGGCAGAGATTACATCATCGACGAAGTAATTCTCAAGGCAATTCCCGAACCCAGAGCAGACGTCGGCAAGTATGCTCCGAAGATGATCTCCATGAAGATCAACCCCGATAAGATCAGAGAAGTTATCGGTAAAGGCGGCGAGGTTATTCAGAAGATTACGGCAGAGACGAACACAAAGATTGACATTGAAGACGACGGCTCAATCTTCATTCTCGCCGTAAACAAGGAAGACGCCTACGTTGCCAAGGGCATAATCGACGCCATCGTATTCGAGCCTGTTGAAGGCTGCTGCTACACCGGCACGGTTACGAGAATCATCCCCATCGGCGCGTTTGTTGAAATCGCTCCCGGAAAAGAGGGACTCGTTCACATTTCCAAGCTCGACACAAAGAGAGTTGAAAACGTGGAGGACGTTGTTTCCGTCGGCGACAAGATAACCGTCAAATTCCTCGGCACGGACGAAAAAGGCAGAATCAACCTTTCCAGAAAAGACGCTCTTAAAGAAGAATAATCGTAACAGAAAGCACCCTTCGGGGTGCTTTTTGAATTTACGGACATCTCTCTCCCGCCCGACAGACAAAATAATGTATCTAAAATATTAAATTTTCAAATTTGTATTGAAAAAATCGGCAAAATGTTATAAAATATAAATTGCAGAAATTTGTATTGTCGCGCTTGCGACAGGAAAGGATTTATAAATGGCACTTGTAACAACAAAAGAAATGTTCAAAAAGGCTTATGCCGGCGGATATGCTGTCGGCGCGTTCAACATCAACAATATGGAGATAATTCAAGCCATCACAGAGGCGGCGGCTGAAGAAAAATCCCCCGTTATCCTTCAGGTATCGGCAGGCGCGAGAAAATATGCAAAGCCCGCATACCTTATGGCTCTCGCAAAGGCAGCCGTTGAGGACACCGGCGTTGATTTCGCTCTCCATCTTGACCACGGCGCAGACTTTGAAATCTGCAAGTCGTGCATAGACGGCGGTTTTACCTCCGTTATGATTGACGGATCCAAATATTCCTTTGAAGAGAATATCGCTCTCACAAAGAAGGTCGTTGACTATGCCCACGCTCACGGCGTTGTCGTTGAGGGTGAAATAGGCAAGCTCGCCGGCATTGAGGACGACGTCCACGTTGCCGCCGAAGACTCAACGTATACACGTCCCGAAGAGGTTGAAGAGTTCGTTTCCCGCACAGGCGTTGACTCTCTCGCAATCGCTATCGGCACGTCGCACGGCGCATACAAATTCACCCCCGCACAGTGCACACGCAATGCGGACGGCATCCTTGTTCCGCCCCCGCTCCGTTTCGACATTCTCGAAGAAATCGAAAAGAGGCTTCCCGAATTCCCGATCGTTCTTCACGGCGCTTCCAGCGTTGCTCAGGACTGCGTAAAGGAAATCAACGCTCTCGGCGGTCACATGCCGGACGCTATCGGTATTCCTGAGGACGAGCTCCGTCAGGCGGCGAAGATGGCTGTATGCAAGATCAATATCGACTCCGACATCCGCCTTGCAATGACGGCAGGCATACGCAGAGTGCTTGCAAATCAGCCCGAAGTTTTCGACCCCAGAACGTATCTTTCCGTCGGCAGAGACGAGGTAAAGAAGATGGTCAAGCACAAGATTGTCGACGTTCTCGGTTCAAACGGCAAAGCATAAAAAATATCAATTCCGGCAGAGGATTTTCTCCTCTGCCGTTTTTTTCAGTCGCAACACTTCCCCGCTTTTCATTTTCTGTTGACATAAGCGGCGAAAAATTATATAATTGTTTTGTATATAAATCCGCAGAGGAGGAAAGTCAATGGGAGAAATCAAATGGACAACGGCACAAAGAAACGCCATTGATGCGAGCAATCTGTCAATAGCGGTCAGCGCGGCGGCAGGCAGCGGAAAAACCACCGTGCTCACAAGACGTATTACGGAACGCATATGCTCCGGCGAAATTGACGTTTCCCGTATTCTCGTTGTAACGTTTACGCGTGCCGCAGCAGCAGAGCTTGTGGAAAAAATATCAAAGTCGCTGGAAGACCTGTATAATCAGAACCCCTCCGACAAGCACCTTCTGAAGCAGTTGCTTCTTCTTCCGTCCGCAAAAATAAGCACAATAGACGGCTTCTGCCTTGATATCGTGCGCGAAAATTTTCAGGAAACGGGCATTTCGGGCTTCGGAACAATGGATGCCGACGCCGAAAAAATATTGAAGGAGGAAGTCGCGGACGAGTTGATTTCCGATTATTTTGACGGCACAGTCGTCGGTGACGGAAAAATAGACGATTTCCCCGCCTTTGCTGACACCTTCGGCTCTCCCTCGTCGGACAGCCTGCTGAAAGAGCGGATGGTTTCTCTGCACATGTTCTATTCCGGATGCATAAACCGCGAAAAAGCGATAAAGGGCGAATCGTCCGGCGAGGACTTTGCCAATTCCTTCTGGGGAAACGCGATATACGGTCTCGTTAAAGAATTTTTGCAGTATTATATAAATTTTTATCGCATTGCGATTGACGAAATAGACGCGACGCGCGGCGCCGAAAGCCGCAGGCCGTCATATAAAAAAGAGTCCGACTTCTGTCTGTCTCTCTATAACAAGTTGACCTCCGGCGCGCCTTATGCGGAAATACGTGATTGCCTTGCCGGCTTTGAGGAAACAATCAAGGAAAGCTCCGGAAGCGTCAAAAAGGAACACCAAACACCTGCGCTCAATGCATATCGTGAAATCCGCAGTAAATTCAAATCCAAATTGGCGGAAATCCGGAGCAAATATTTTTCGCTTTCCGAACAGGCTCTGGCGGAAACGCTGTCACGGGCAAGCCTTATGCAGGATAACCTCATACGCTTTCTCAATGAATTCGACCGCAGACTCATGGAAGAAAAAAAGCGCAGGCATATGTTCGGCTTTGCGGATATAGCCCGCTTCGCGCTCAATCTTCTTTATGACGAGAAAAACGACGCCCCGACCGCCGCCGCAAGAGAAATATCCGATAGATTCAGCGAAATATATATAGACGAATTTCAGGATACAAACGAGCTGCAAAACAAAATCTTTACGCTGATTGCAAAGGAAAACAACCTCTTCACCGTCGGCGATAAAAAGCAGAGCATTTATGATTTCCGCGGCGCAGAGCCGGCAATATTCGACCGCCAGCTCACCGATAGGAAAAAATACGGCGAACACGGCGAAAATAAAGCCGCAAAGGTTTTCCTTTCGGAAAACTTCCGCTCCGGAAAAAAGGTTATAGATATCGTGAACGGCATTTTCTCCGTTCTTATGAATACCGACGGAGAAACCGTTTACGGAGCAGACGAACAGCTCGTCTGCCATCAGACCGACATAGTCTGCCCGCAGCCGGAAATGCACATAATCTGCACCTCGGACGACAACCCGTCGCTGACGGAGGAAGCCTATGTGGCTGAAAAGATATCTGCGCTGATTGCCTCCGGCGAGACCGCGGCAAACGATATAGCCGTGCTTCTGAGAACGGACAAAATCGCAATGTCGCTTTCGGAGGAGCTTTCAAAAAGAGGGGTGCTTTGCCGGAACGCTTCGATTAAAGGATTTTTTGAATCTCCGGAGGTACTGCTCGTTCTTTCCCTGCTCAACACGATAGACAATCCCTCGCGTGACGTTTACCTCGCCGCAACGCTCAAAAGCCCGATATACGGGGTCACTCTTGACGAGCTTCTGCGGATAAAACGCGAAAATCCCTCCGGATCGCTCCATTCCGCGCTGAAAGAATACACGGAAAAGCATAATTTTGAAAAAGGCAAGCGGTTTTTCGCCGATATGGAAAAGTTCCGCAGTAAAGCAAAAATATGCACCTGCGGCGAGCTTTTGAAGGAGGTTTATGCCGAAACAAAGATAACCTCCATTCTCGGCAGAGAGGTCAAATGCTATGAAAATCTGCGTCGACTCTACGATTACGCGCTGAATTTTGAAAGCGGCGGCAGCAAAGGACTGTATTCGTTTATTTCATTTGTGAACGAGATTATAAACACGCAGACGAAGATTGAAATTCCCGGCTTCGGCGGAACCGCAGACGCCGTCACCATAATGACAATGCACGCCTCGAAGGGGCTTGAATTCGATACGGTCTTCCTCTGCGATACAAAAAGGCAGACCAACACCGAATATACAAGAGGAAGCGTTCTTGCCGTGCGGAACACGCCAATCGCGTTCGACCTTTATGAAAACGATAACGGCGGAAAAATTATAGATACGCCCATGCATCGCGCGGCCGTCGACCTTCAGAGCGGCAGACTTGCCGAGGAAGCGTGCCGGCTTCTCTATGTTGCCCTCACGCGCGCAAAGCGTCGCCTTGTAATCACGGCGGCGGTAAATGACGTTGCAAATACGAACGGCAAAGCAAAAAGTCCGGAGGAAAAGTTCGATTTTACAGACGCAACGTCCTCTGTGAGCATAAAATCAAAGCTGTTTTCATCATACAGTCGCAAAAAATGCCTTTCCATGCTCGACTGGATCTGTATCGGTCTTGCGCAGCATCCCGAGCTTTGCTCGATTGATTTTGTGCGCGGACTTCCGGATCACGCGGCTGTCCCGTCGGATGAGGAAACCGG
Organism: Eubacteriales bacterium; assembly: GCA_018383975.1. Taxonomy (GTDB): domain Bacteria; phylum Bacillota; class Clostridia; order Oscillospirales; family CAG-272; genus CAG-841. Next base: position 27,030 of record JAHAZT010000075.1, read on the forward strand.
CGGAGAGGACAATTACGAAAAAGGGCTTGCCATCGTCCGCGAGAGGCTCGGCTTTGAATATCCTCATAAGATTCTCAGCAGGATTCCGTCCAAGCTGTCGGTATCAAGGCTTTATCCGGACGCGCTCGACGAAGGCGACGAAGCGGTCGCCCGACTCGACGGAACGCCCGCCGTCCCCGACGAGGAAAAAAGCGAAGCGTACCCCGCTCCCGTGTTCATCGCCGGCGAAACCGAAAGCGGCGCCTCACACGGCACCGCAATGCATACCTTTATGCAGTTTTTCGATTTTGAAAGCGTCGATAAAAACGGCGTCGAAGCGGAAATCAAGCGGCTTGCGGAGAATAAATTCATCTTTGAAAGCGACAGGGAAAAGCTGAATATACGCAAGCTCGAAAAATTCTTTTCATCGCCACTCGCAAGCGTTATGAGAAATGCCGACCGCATTTACAGGGAAAAGAGATTTATAATTTTCTATCCCGCTGAGCGCTTCTCAGAGGACGAGGAGACGAAAAAAGCCCTTGCTGGCGAAAGGCTGATGGTTCAGGGCGTAATCGACTGCGCCGTGAAAACAAAAAGCGGCGAGCTTATTCTTGTCGACTATAAAACCGACTTCTTCCCCGCAGGCACGGAAAAAGACGAAATAAAAAAGACGCTGATACAGCGTCACAGCCGACAGCTCGGCTATTACAAATACGCCTGCGAAAAGCTTTTCGGAAAAGCTCCGGAGCATACCTATATTTATTCCTTCGCGCTCGACGACGCGATAGAATTGTGAAAGGAAGCAATATGAAAAAAAGAACAAAATTCAATGCGGCATATCTTCTGTGCCTTATACCCGTGGTTTCGGTTTTTGCCTTTATCGGGCTTATTCTGATACCGGACAAATTTATTTATCTGAAAAGCCTGCCGATATGGGTTCCCATCGGTCAGCAGAACGTCAGCGGACTTTCCGTTATCAGCGTGATTATCGTGATTGCGACAATGCTGGCTTGGGGATATTGCGGATATTTCGCGGCAAGGAAAAAGCTCCGTCTCGCGATTGCAACTCTGACGGCAAACGCAATTCCTCTTTTGTCTCTGCTTCTTTACGTAGTTTTCAATATCATTGCGATGTTCGGCAAAAGCAACCTTTCCCAAACGGCAGACATGTTTGCCGTCGGTTTCGGACTTTTCAATATAACGGGCAGCTTTATTTACAGCGTTTCCGAATCGCCCGCAATTGAAATCATCTTTGACCTCATCCTCACCTTAGGCACATTTGTCATCGGATATTCAATCGGCGCGGCGAAGAAAAATAAAAACAAATAATCCGGCACGTTTCGACAATATCCTCATAGAATAATATCAGGACGGGGAAATATCCGGTTTGCCCCGTCTGTTGAGAACACTATTCATATTTGCCGCAAAGCGGCGAAGGGAGGATATACATGAACAACTGTCTTTGCAACCTTTTCGACGGTAACAACACTTGCCTTTGGATTATTGTTATAGCTTGCGTGGTTCTCTGCTGCTGCAACAGATAACGGGATTTTGCATTTCTCCTTTGCGGGAAATTTTCAATAGCGACTGCGTCGCGGTGAAAGAAAACGACAGAAGACAAAAGCAAAAAGATTTTTCATATAAAGACTTTTCTCGGAAATGAAACACGGGAGCGGTTTTCCGCTCCCGTGTTTTTATATTTTTTCAAATTCGTCAACGGAGAGCGTGAACATAACGGCACCGCCGATTGTCACCTTTTCCTCAACGGAATGATTGAGCAGTCCCCTGCCGAACGCTTCGACGGAGGGCGCTGTTTTTACCCTCGTCACACAGTATTTTCTGAGAATTTCTTTGAGCTCGGGAAGTCGTTCCTTTTCCGTGCCGATGAGCAAAGTCGTGTTGCCGACCATGAGAAAGCCGCCCGTCGTTGACAACTGCGTGACAAAAAAGTCACGTCCCGTCAGGGCTGTTATGGCTGTTCTGCTGTCGTCGTTGTTGATTACCGCAATTACAAGTTTCATATTTTTTCTCCTTACATATCGAATTTCAAAAAGCCGAGGCTTTCTTTGTCGAGCTTGTGAACGTCTTCAATTTCATAGCGGTTGTCGTTTGAGTCGCGGATTAAAATCCTTCCGTCATAGAGCGTTTTTATGTCTATGCTGGTATTGAGTATCGAAAAGCTGTGGTTGCCTCTGTCCGTCTCGACCGTCCACGTTATGTTGCCGTATTTTTCAACGCGGGAAAGTATTTTCTTTATTTTCGGCACGATATAATATGAGGCAAGACAAGCCCTTATCGCCTCTGCGGAGTCCGGCATAAGCCGGTCAAGATCGCGGATTATCGCAATTTCCTTGCCTGTTTCGTCCGTCAGAGAAATATATTTTGTTATTCCCGAGACGGGAAAAAGCCTGATCGGTTCAAGGTTTTCAAACCGACGTCCGTCATACATTTCAAGGGATACCGTCGTTTCCCCCGTCTTTTTTATACGAACCTCGTCGCCGCTGATAAAAAATCCTATCATCTTCCGTCGCCTCCTTATTCAAGATGCTCGCGCTCTTTGTCGCGCGTGACGCTCTCCGCCATGGACTGAATCTTCACGAGCCTGTAATACTTGCCCTTCTTTGCCATAAGCTCATCGGGCGTGCCGAATTCAAGAATTCTGCCCTTGTCGATAACGACTATCTTGTCCGCCTGTTTGAGAGTTGAAAGGCGGTGCGCAATCATAAGAGTTGTTCTTCCCTTGACGAGATTGTTTATCGCGTCCTGAATGAGCTTTTCCGTTTCGGAATCGACTGCGCTCGTCGCTTCGTCAAATATGAGCACGCCGGGATTGTTGAGTATCGCACGCGCGATTGATATTCTCTGACGCTCGCCGCCGGAAAGTCCGACGCCGCGCTCGCCGAGAACCGTATCGTATGCGTCGGGGTGACGGAGAATAAATTCGTGCGCGTTTGCGATGTCTGCCGCTTTGAGGACTTCTTCAATGCTTGCATTGGGCTTGCCGTATGCAATATTATTGAAAATCGTATCGGAAAACATCATCGCTTCCTGCTGAACATAACCGATTCTGGAGCGGAACCAGCTCATATCAAGGGTTTTTATGTCCTGACCGTCAAGCAGAATCTGCCCGTCGTAATTATCATAAAAGCGGAGGAAAAGATTTATAAGGGTCGTTTTACCGGAGCCGGTCGTACCGACAATGCCGACAGCCTCTCCCGGCTCAATTGTCAGGTTGATGTCCGAAAGGACGTTTTTCGTCTTGTCAAACGAGAAGCTGACGTGACGGAATTCGACCTTGCCCTGCAATCTCTGCGGAATATTGCCCTTGCCGTCGTCGTGCTCCGGCTCGGCATCGAGAATGTCCATAACTCTTTCCGCAGAAGTCAGCGCGCTCTGATACGAGTCATTGAGTCCCGCAAAGAAGTTGACGGGACCGTAAAACATCGAAGTATATGATATGAACGAAACGAGCAGACCGAGAGATATTCCGCTTTTGCCCTCTATGACTTCGAGTCCGCCGACGTTCCATATTATAAGCGATCCGCACACAATGACAAACGACACCGCCGCCGTGAAAATGCTGGACATTCTTCCCGCGCGGACGCTGACCTTCAGCCATTCTTCATTTTGCTTTTCAAGTCGCTTTGACGCGCGTTTTTCGCCCGAAAACGATTTTATAACGCGTATACAGGGAATCGAGTCCGTAAGCACGGAGGAGACCGCCGTCCATTTTCGCCATATGCGGCGGTAAAACGGGCGGATTTTGCGCCCGAATTTTCTCGAAGCGTAAACGACGAACGGCACCGGAATGAGCGAAAGCAGAGAGAGCTTCCAGTTCATCGTTATCATTATAACGACTATTCCTATAAGGAGGAACAATTGAGTCACAACCTCCTGCGTGATACGCAGAATAAACGCCTGAAGGTTGTTTGTATCGCTGCTGATGCGGTTTATTACGGAGCCTGTTGACGTTTTATCATAAAACTTCATCGGCAGATGCTGTGCTTTTTCAAACACGTCGTTGCGCAGATCCGCGACGATGCTGTCACCCGCGCGACGGAGGAGCGCACCCCTGACCGCCGAAAGCAGATACTGCACAAGATACGTTCCGAAAAGAAACGCAACGATTATGTAAAGCATTTTTTTGTTTTTATCCGGAATTATGTCGTCGACGAGCATTTTCGTCACGTAAGGCGGCACGAGGCTGAGCGCCGTTATCATAACGGACATCGCAACGGAAAGAATTATCGCCTTGATTTCCGGCTTTACATACTTTGCAAGCTTTGAAACGAGCTTGCCCTTTGAAGCACAGTTGAGGCAGTCCGCTCCCGGGCGGACAAGGTTTCTTCCGCATTTCGGGCAGACCGTGCAAAAGCCTCGGTACGCCGTTTCGACGCCGCCGATGGCGTCATCCGTCGACGTTCCTGAGACGACTTTGTCCACGAACAGCACCGCCGCATTGAAAAGTGCGGTTACGGCATATGTCGCTCTTGCAAGCGACACCTTTTCTCCGCTTTTCATTATCGCCATAAGAAAAGCGTTTCCGTACATACGCTTTATCGAAAGCCCGTCAAGCTCGGAATATGACACCGTCACAGCTTCCGTGCCCTCCCCGGACGGATATACGGAAATGATTCTTCCGTCCGTAAAGGTGACGAGGGGCTCGCCGTAGTTTCCGTCCGGCAGAAGGTCTGTTGTTATTCTGAAAAGCTCGCGCTCTCCTTCGGAAAGTTCCGTTTTCAGCCTTTTCAGAATATTTTCATCTGTAATCTTTTTATTTTCCAACGGTAAAACAAGCTCCATATGGGTTACCTCTCTTTTTTTATTCCGTTTTTAATAAAGTCCCTGTATCATATCATGGCGTTCTGCTTTTGTCAACATCATTTCGGACTTTTCATAAAACAATTTCCGTTTTATTATATAAAAATCTCCCGACGAAAAATTCCGTCGGGAGATTTGATTCCGGATATCAATTATTTGACTTCCGTTTCGTACATATTTTTGAGGTCGACAAGGTGACGATACTTCTCTTTTGCAAGCTCGCTTGCCTCTGCGAAGAGTTTTTCGGCTCTTTCGGGGAATGACTGAACAAGTCTGCTGTAACGTGTTTCGCTCTTGATGAACTCAATGTAGTCGGTTGTAGGCTCTTTGGAGTCTATTGTAAGAGGATTCTTGCCCTCTGCAACGTTTGCGGGGTTGAAACGGAACATCTGCCAATAGCCTGCGTCAACAGCCTTCTTCATTTCGGACTGGCAGTTGCTCATGCCGCCCTTAAGGCCGTGCATTTCGCAGGGAGCGTAACCGATGATAAGCGAAGGACCGTTGTATGCTTCTGCCTCGGAAATAGCCTTTACGGTCTGGTTCATATCTGCGCCCATAGCAACCTGTGCAACGTAGACGTAGCCATAGCTCATGGCGATTTCCGCAAGGTTCTTCTTCTTGATCGCCTTACCTGCCGCCGCGAACTGTGCAACCTGACCCATCTGGCTTGCCTTGGAAGCCTGACCGCCGGTGTTTGAGTAAACCTCGGTATCGAATACCATAACGTTTACGTTTTCGCCGGAAGCGAGAACGTGGTCAAGACCGCCGAAGCCGATATCATAAGCCCAGCCGTCGCCGCCGAAGATCCATACGGACTTCTTTGCGAGCATATCCGCATTTGCAACAACCTCTCTTGCGCGTGTGCAGGCTTCGCATTCACAGCCGTCCACTATTGCGTCCGCGCAAGCGGAGACGAGCTTCTTGCCTGCTTCCGCGGAAGCGTCCGTGTCAATATTTTCAAGCCATTCCGCGCCTGCCGCCTTGATATCGGCGTCGCAGTATTCAACGGCGATAAGCGCCTTTACAACGTCTGCAAGGTGTGCGCGACGGTGCTTAACGGCTGTAAGCATACCGAGACCGTGCTCTGCGTTGTCTTCAAAGAGGGAGTTTGCCCATGCCGGACCGTGACCGCTCTCGTTGTTGACCGTGTACGGTGTGGAGGGAGCGGAGCCACCCCAGATGGATGAACAACCCGTAGCGTTGGAGATATACATCTTCTCGCCGAAGAGCTGTGTGATAAGGCGAGCATAAGTTGTTTCCGCACAGCCTGCGCAGGATCCGGAGAACTGAAGCAGCGGCTGATTGAACTGGCTGCCCTTGACTGTTGTATCTGCAAAGGGAGTAGCCTTCTTTGTTACGTTGTTGACAGCGTAATCGAAAGCGGGCTGCTGATCGAGCTGGGTTTCCGTGAGAACCATTTCAAGCGCTCTCTTCTCAGGCTTTGTCGGGCAGACGTTCACGCAGAGCGAACAACCCATACAGTCGAGCGGAGAAATCGCGATTGTGAATTTATAATCTTCACAGCCCTTGCCCATCATCTTAGCCGTGAACTTTGTGCAAGCGGGAGCCTTTGCGGCTTCGTCGGCGTTCATGGCGAAGGGACGGATAGCGGCGTGAGGACATACATAAGAGCACTGGTTGCACTGGATGCAGTTTTCTGCATGCCATACGGGAACCTTGACTGCAACACCGCGCTTGTCATAAGCGGATGCGCCCTGCGGATATGTGCCGTCTGCGCAGTCTCTGAATGCGGAAACGGGGAGCGAATCGCCCTTCATTGCGTTTACGGGGCGTGCAATCTCGTTTACGAATTTTACAAGGTCGGCTCTGTTGCCTTCTGCGGGAGCCTTTGCAGCTTCCTTTTCAGCCGTCTTCCAGCTTTCGGGAACGTTTACCTTGACTGCCGCGCCTGCGCCTGCGTCGATAGCGGCGTAGTTGAGGTTGACGATAGCTTCGCCCTTCTTGGAATATGACTTATAAGCCATCTTCTTCATATATTCTATTGCCTCTGCTGCGGGAAGAACCTTTGCAAGAGAGAAGAATGCGGATTGAAGAACCGTGTTCTTAACCTTGACGTTGCCGAGCTTCATAGCCGTGCCGGTAGCGTCGATAACGTAGAAGTTGATACCGTTGTTTGCGATATAAGCCTTTACGGAGCCGGGGAGCTTTTCATCAAGCTCTGCCTCTGTCCACGGGCAGTCGAGGAGGAATACGCCGCCGGGCTTGACATCGGACACCATATCATACTGCTCAAGATAAGCGTGATTATGGCAAGCGACGAAGTCTGCCTTTGTGATGTAGTACGGGCTCTTGATGGGCGTATCGCCGAAGCGGAGGTGAGAAACCGTAAAGCCGCCTGTCTTCTTCGAGTCGTACTGGAAGTATGCCTGAATGTATTTATCGGTGTGGTCGCCGATGATCTTTATCGAGTTCTTGTTTGCGCCGACAGTGCCGTCGCCGCCGAGACCCCAGAATTTGCAAGCAATTGTGCCTGCGGGAGCGGTGTCCGGAGCGGGCTTCTCTTCGAGGGAAAGACCTGTAACGTCATCGGTGATACCGATTGTGAAGCCGTTCTTCGGAGCGTCCTTTGCGAGGTTTTCATAAACCGCAAAGATAGATGCGGGAGGCGTATCCTTTGAACCGAGGCCGTAACGTCCGCCGACAACCTTTACAGTCTTTCCTGCCTGAGCAAGAGCCGTAACAACGTCAAGATAGAGAGGCTCGCCGAGAGAGCCGGGCTCTTTTGTTCTGTCGAGAACGGCGATCTTCTTGCACGTTTCGGGGATAGCCGCGATGAGCTTGTCCGCACGGAAAGGACGGTAAAGACGAACCTTTACAAGACCGACCTTTTCGCCGTGAGCGTTCATATAATCAATAACTTCCTCTGCAACGTCGCATACGGAGCCCATAGCGATGATAACTCTGTCTGCATCGGGTGCGCCGTAGTAGTTGAA
>JAHAZT010000079.1 GCA_018383975.1 Eubacteriales bacterium
GATTCCGGAGTTTCGGTGACCGTGATTTCGGTACGGCTCAATTTAACGAAATGCCCCTTATATGTACCCGTGAACAGACCGTTTTTATACGTGTAATCGAACACGGGCACTTCCTGCGTATTTCCGGCGCCATTTGTGATGGTCTTATACAACTTTCCCTTGACAAAATCAATTGCGATATCCTTAGCCATTATGTCCTGTTCAAGCATAACCTGTCTCATCTTCACGGTTTTTGACTCTATCCCCGAAACGGCGATAAGCGTTGAACAGATTATAAGTATAACAGCCATCATCACAATGCACGTCGCAAGGACGTATCCGCGGTGCTTACTGTGTATTCCCGCTTTAATGGAACGAATTAACCGGTTCACTGCAAATCACCTCCTGTTTTCCCGTCACATATTGTGCTGTGATCTCCGAATTGCTAACAGTTATCTTCCATATCGTGCCGGACGGAATTTCGCTTTCTATTTCCGGAAATCCATGTGAACCGCGCAAATCCCCGTTGACATTAAAATACAGCACGAATGCGTTCTGATAGGTACTGCCGTAAAGCAGTCCGAGTGCCGCCGAAACGGTGAGGTTGGGGGTGAGGTTGGGGTCGCCCGTGTAACCCTCCGGAACGGCGAAACAGTCAACAATGTTTTCAATCTCGTGCACGGCGAAATTATGAATTTTGTTTTTTGTGGCATTTCTCGTTGTGGAGGCTATCGTCACGTAAACGGAAACTATCACCAGCCCGACAAGAACAAGCGATACCGCAACCTCAACAAGCGTAAAACCCTTTCTTCTTCTCATACAAACACCGGAAGCCTTCCTGTTATGGTTGTTCCTATGCCGACAGCCTGCTCCGACGCCGGCTTTGATTTTGTTGCAAGATTTACCCATTTCATTTCCGGATTCTGCTCCGAAAGGTGCGCCGCAAGGAACGAACAGTTCTGCGGAAGCGCAAGAAATACCGTCTCCGGAACGGGCATGAATTCGTTATAAGCCATTTCCTTTACCACAAGCAGAATTCGACGCTCAAACATGCGGAAATTCTCCGCAATAAAGCCCTCAGGCGTTGTCGGCGTTTCGCGAAGCATGAACTTCGGCAGGGTCCGCATTGCTGACTTGCGCAGAGTTTTTATCTTCTCCTCGCGCGGAATCTCTTCATCACCATCGGCAAGTGCGGAAGGCGTCTCCGACGTTTCCTCCGCGCCGACCTTCGTTATATTCGGCAGCTCCGGGTTCGGCTCGATTGCGGCAGCCTCGTCTGTCGGTGCCTCCTCGTCATCAAGCTCATCCTCAATGTTTATTGCCATTGTCAACTTGCGCGCTCTGGCGCGCTCCTTAGCATTGATTACAAGCAACTCCGCCGAATCCGGATTGTAAAGCAACCGCTCCGATGAAAGCTTGCTGTCCGAAAGAGCCTCCGCGCCGAAAGGAATATAAAGTCCGCCGAGAAGCGTATCCTTTCCGTATGACGCTATATAAGAATATCCCTGATCAACGCTGACTATCAGACACGGCGCCTTTCTGACCGCCGGATTGATTTTCACGGCGTTGGCAATAAAAGCGCTGCCATACGGTATGAAACGTTGCAGGGATATATTGGCAGTCGAAAAGACCGCTTTAAGCTCCGTTATCAATTTTTTCTGCATCATAACCGTGCAGATTGTCGTGCTTCCCTTTCCGGAGTGCACGTCATTCTGCAGGAATTGCAACTCGCTGAAATTTTTGTATCTGGAACGCAGTTCCGTTCTGAAAGCGTCCCCGAGTTGCGTTTTTTTGATAAACGGCAAAGTTATAAAATCCAGCCCGTACATACGGTCCGGAAGAATAAAATCCGCATAAAAAGAATTCGCCGACTTCGGGACGGACTGCAATGCCGCCGAGAAAGCGGCAGCATACTCTCCTCTGTTCACAAGGGACCTGTCAACAGGCAAGACCGTATCCGCAGCCATTGCCTGCTGACCTGTGATGTGAAGTTCCGAATTTACGGCGTCATAATAAATTACAGCACATTCCTTTGGCATTTCTTATTTCCCGCCTTTTTTCTTTTGTGGTGCGCCTTTTTGGGCTGCCTTGCTTTTTTTCACACATTCATCGCACAGGTATCCCTTGCCGATTACATACTTGCCGGGATTTATGCAGAACGATTTGATTTTCATTTCGCTGTGACATTTGATGCATTTGACCGTTTTAACAAGTGCGCTCATAAAAGGTCTCCTTTGTTTTTTATTTTTTGTTTTTTGTTGACTGTTTAAGGCTCCAACCGCTATCGCGGCACCTTTTAAGGCTCCCTTGTGTAAAGGGAGCTGTCGGCGCAAGCCGACTGAAGGATTGTTTTTTACAACCCTTCCACCACTCCGTGGTCCCCCGAACCCGTCTCGGCGACGCCTGCAAGTGTGCTTCGCACACTCGCAAATCCCTTACACAGGGGAGGCTTATATCGTGGGTTCGGTTGTGGTGTTCGCGCTGCGTTTTATAAGCAGGAAGGAATATGTTCTTTCGTTTCCGTGGGAGTCATTATACTTTATATCAACCCGGACGATATTCCCGTCTCTATCGAACGTAACGCTTTGTATTCTCGTGGAGACGACCTGGCTTTGGTGTTCCCAGTCATTTTTATCTTTATTAAATTGCTCCAGAGCCAAAGAATACGAATAATTTTGCTCTTCGGAGATATTCTTCTTTACAACAATTCTCCCATCGCCGAAGGTGAGGGTGCTTTCGCTTTCGTTTGTCTCAACCACCGGAGCGGGATAACTATTGTTATCAAATTTATAAAAAAAATCTTTAATAACCGTTTCAACGTTTTTCATTTCATCACGCGCGGGGATATCCGCAGCCCGGAACTGCGAATACCTCTGCGTGAATACCAGAAGGGCAACTATACTGCCGACGATTATTGCCGAAACGCTCATCGCAACGACAAGCTCAACAATTGTAAAGCCGCGTTTTTTCATATCCGGTTTGCCCTCCCGATAAAGATTTTTCCGGCTCCGGAAAGCCGGAATTATTTATGTTCAGTGATAAAACTGTTTGTTGATTGGTGGATTATTAGCCTGCGTTTTCGCCGCTAACTGCGGGTACGGAGTGTGTGTGCGATGCTGTTGTTGCAGTACCGTTATTATCAACCGTAATCTTTCCGTCTGTAATGGTGTAACAGTTGTGTGCACCAGTCTCCTCACACACCTTACCAGTGAATGTGCCTTTAACGATTTTAAAGCCGTACTTTGCATCGCCATTCTCAACATAAATGCAACCATCGTTCGCGGGAAGATCTTTGCCATTGAAAGCCTCGTCGGCAAGATAAGCCGTCCAAGCTGATCTTGCATTCTGCATTGCTGCAGACTCTTTCGCCTTTTTAACAACGTTTGCGAATGTAGGAATGAGAACGGATGCGAGAATAGCGATAACCGCTATAACGACTACAAGCTCAACGATTGTAAAACCGCGTTTTTTTGTGTTTTTCATTGTAAGGTACCATCCTTATAAAGGTTTTATATATTCAAACATTCCGGGATGTTCAAATCTGTTTTTTCCCCCATGCTGCAAACCCTATGCACCTGCAAAAGCCAAACCTTTATTCAAAGGGTTTTCTCATAAAAACCGTTTCTTTTGGAAACAATTTGTCGATTTTTGGGCGTTTTTCAGCCCAAAAAGCACCAACTTTGCAGAGTGTTGTTCATACTTTGCACACAAATTATAGCACACTATGCTCCGCTTGTCAATATTCTGCGTGGTTTTTTGTTGAAAATCGGCTCGTGTCTTTTCCGGAATTGGCAAAATGCGCGGTCCCCGCTCTTTTGCAAAAGAGGGTGAATTTAGCCTTCCCCAGTGGGGGAAGGTGGCAGCCGCAGGCTGACGGATGAGGTGTTTTTAAGCCGTTTGCCGGAACATCCCGCCAAAACGCCAACCCGACTACTCACCCACCGCTATCGCGGCACCTTTAAGGCTCCCTTGTGTAAAGGGAGCTGTCGGCGCAAGCCGACTGAAGGATTGTTACAACCCTCCAACCGCTGACGCGGTTTCCGAACCCGTCTCGGCGACGCCTGCAAGCATGCTCCGCATACTTGCAAATCAAACCCCTCTCGGCGAGGCCTGCAAGCATGCTTCGCATACTTGCAAATCCCTTGTGTAAAGGGAGCTGTCGGCGCAAGCCGACTGAAGGATTGTTACAACCCTTCCACCACTTCGTGGTCCCCCTCCCCTTACACAGGGGAGGCTATTTTGCAAAAGAGGGCTTATTATCGTCACCAAAAAACGCGCCGTGCGGCGCGTTTGTCATTATCTTCTTTCCGTCTCGCCGTAAAAGGACGAGAGGAAGTGTTTCAGGCGTTCGTTTTCCGTGTTGCCGAAAAGCACCTCCGGCGTGCCCTCTGCGGAAATAAGTCCGTCGCTTATGAAAATTATCCTGTCCGAAACGTCCCTTGCGAAATTCATCTCGTGCGTGACGATAACCATTGTCATTTTCTCCGCCGCAAGGTCTTTTATCACTTTCAGAATTCCGGAGGTCAGTTCGGGGTCGAGCGCGGAGGTCGGCTCGTCGAAAAAGAGTATTTCCGGCTTGCATATCAGCGCGCGCGCAATTGAAACACGCTGTTGCTGTCCGCCGGAGAGTCGGCAAGGATATTCGCCCGCCTTGTCTGCAAGTCCCATTTTTTCAAGAAGCGTCATCGCCTCTTCTTCCGCCTGTGCCTTCGGCATTTTCATAACGGAAATCGGCGCGGCGGTTATGTTTTTGAGAACGGTCATATGCGGAAAAAGGTTAAAGTTCTGAAAAACCAGTCCGAAATATGAGCGTATCTGCGCAAGCTCCGCCTTCGGCGCGTAAATAACCTTTCCCGTTTCGTCCGTCCAAGCCATTTTTCTTCCTTTATATATAATCGACCCGGAGGAGATTTTTTCAAGCATTGTTGCGCAGCGCAGCAGGGTTGATTTTCCGCTTCCGGACGAGCCGATTATTGAAACGACTTCGCCTTTTTCCACGGAAAGCGACACTCCGGAAAGCACTCCCAGCCCGTCAAAATCCTTTCGGACGTCTTTCATTTCAAGTATTTTTTCCACTTTATTTCACCTCGTAATATCCGAAAGCCTTTTCCGCCTTTTCCATGCCGAACGCCACCGCGTAATTGAAAATATAATAAAGTATTCCGGCGAAAATATAAGGCAGCATCGACGTTTCCGCCGCGGCAATCTGCTTTGCGCGCGTGAACATTTCAATCACGCCTATCGTGAACGCAAGCGACGTATCCTTGACGAGGGTAATCGTTTCATTCGTGACGGACGGGAGGACTCTTTTTATCACCTGCGGAAGAATAATCATTGTAAACGTCCTGCTTTTGCCAAAGCCGAGAAGCTGTGCCGCTTCGTATTGTCCCTGCGGGATTGACTCAATTCCGCCGCGATAAATTTCCGCAAAATATGCCGCATAATTTATCACAAAGGCGATAAGAACGGCATAGATATCATAAGCGTCGCTCAGTTTTGCCCTGAACAGAAAATACGGTCCGTATCGGACGACAAGCAGTTGAAGCATCAGCGGCGTGCCGCGCATAATTGAAATATATACCTTTGTTATTCCGCGCAGAACGGGATTTTTGGACATTCTGCAAAACGCAACACCCATTCCGAGCGGAAGCGATAAAATCAGCGTTACAAAAAAGATGATTGCGGTCATTCCCATGCCGGAAAGCAGAAGTCTGACCATTGTTGATATGCTCATAAATTATTCTCCGTAAACATAAGCGAAGGAGCCGCGCTTCCGGCTCCGACGCTTCGGGATTTTATAATGTTTTCAGTTCCAGTTGATTGCGCCGTCCACGCCGAATTTTTCGGCGAGCTTTGCGTATGTGCCGTCAGCCATTATTTCGGCAAGCGTTTTGGAAACGGCGTCGCGAAGTTCCGTATTGCCGAGGGCAAAGCCTATTCCGTACTGCTCGGAGGCGAGGATTGTATCGAGCTGCTTATAGCCGTCGCCTCTTGATTTTATCTGATATTTCGCAACGCCTATGTCCATTGCGATAGCGTCGACCGCGCCGCTTTCAAGGGCGAGGAACGCCGCGTTGTAATCGCCGTATTCCTTGAGCTTTGCAAAGGTTTTCGCAAGCGCGAGCATTTCCACATTGCTTTCGTCGGTGAGAATCGAGAGCGCGGACGAGTCGGACTGAACGGCAACGGTCTTTCCGGCGAGGTCGGAAAGCGCGCTTATGCCGCTGTCGCTCTTCACGACGACGACCTGACTGTTGTCAACATAAGCCTTTGTCCACGTGTATTTATCTTCCCTGCCGTCCATCGTGAAGCCGTTCCATATGCAGTCTATCGCGCCGGACGAAAGAAGCGAGTCCTTGGCGTTCCAGTCAATCGCCTTGAGCTTGATTTCCCAACCGTTCCTCTTTGCAACTTCCCTTGCGAGTTCAATATCGAAGCCGGTATATTCGCCGTTCGTATCTATGTAGCCGTAAGGCGGAAAATCGGCGTCGAAGCCGACGGTAAAGTCCTTTTTTCCTCCGCACGCGCAGAGAGAAACGCATATCATGGTGACAGCGACCGCAAGCGCCGCAATTTTTATAAAAGTTTTTTTCATTTTCGTGTTCCCCTTGACCGAGCTTATTGTTTTATCGCTTTAGCGTGATAAAGTGATGATGCAATACTATCACAAAGAATCCCGTTTGTCAATACTTTTTTGAAAAATTTTTTCCGCACCCGCTTTTTTCGCATAGTCTGCGGAGAAGAATACGGCAGGCGTCCCCCGTATTGCGGAAAACGCCTGCCATATTTCTGAGCGCCAAACGCTCCAAATAAATTTTAATACCCTATAAAATTACACTACTCTCAAACGTTGATAGTGAGAGATATCGGAATACCTTTGTTTTAATACCCTATAAAATTACACTACTCTCAAACTCATAGAGCGTGAAGAATAGGTCAAGCAGGGTTTTAATACCCTATAAAATTACACTACTCTCAAACTGTGGGCGCTGACGGCGGAGCCTTTTATATGTTTTAATACCCTATAAAATTACACTACTCTCAAACAAAACCGGCTCGAGGTACTCCTTCGTGAAGGTTTTAATACCCTATAAAATTACACTACTCTCAAACTCTTTTAGCTCCGTATTTTGAAACCGCGCAGTTTTAATAC
>JAHAZT010000087.1 GCA_018383975.1 Eubacteriales bacterium
AATCAATGCGGTTGTTACCGCCGACACAGTCCTTTCCGGAGAGGAAACGCTTTTGGTGCTCGGACAATACAAAGCACGGCGAAAGTGGTTTGATATTTAACCACTTCAAAAGAAGGCGACCTTATGAAAGATGTGATTGTTATTATCGCAGTAACAGCAGTTATAGTTTTCGGCTTTTTCATTATGAAAAGGCTCGATGCTTTCCTGGAAGCAAATGAGGAAGCCACTAAAAAAGAATACAAAAATACTCCTGACGTGCAGTTCCTTGATACGGATGACTATGAGAAAGTTATTTCCGATATAGAGAAATTCAAAACTACTCACGAAGATATAAAACTGATTATTTACGATGGGAAGAATGATGATCTGACCGATATGATTAAACTTTACAATCACACGGGTATGTAGATTTATTCGGAAAAATATGTTATAATATATGCAAGCAAGCATTTTTGCTTATGGTAATAAGTATGATTCAATTTTCAAGGAGCGTTGTCATATCGAATGAAAAACTGTTTTTCTGAAAACACAAAAGAACACATTCTGGTCTGCCTGTCATCTGCGCCTTCCAACACAAAAATCATTCAGACTGCGGCAGCCATGGCAAGGGCGTTTCACGCGTCCTTTTCGGCATTATATGTAAAAACTCCCTCTTCCGAATATATGGAGGCGGAAGACAAGAATCGCTTGCTCGCAAACATTCATTTCGCCGAAAAATGCGGTGCGACAATCGTTACGGAGTGCGGAGATGATGTGCCATTTCAGATTGCCGAGTATGCGCGGCTTTCGGGTGTCACGAAAATAGTGATCGGAAGAAGCGTTGTGGGCAAACGGCGCTTCTTCGGAAGACCTACCTTGACAGAAAAACTGATATCGCTTGCTCCTAACGTCGATATTCATATTATTCCGGACAGTGATGCCGCCATAGCCAAAGGAAAGAAAACGCTGTTTGAAAAGCCGCATTTTGCAAAGCTCCTGAAAGGTTTGGCAATTTCGACGTTCGTGTTGCTGCTGTCGTCATTACTTGGCTGTTTATTTTCCCGCCTCGGGTTTACCGACGCTAACATAATCACGGTATATATCCTCGGCGTACTGCTTATCGCCATTTTCACCGAAAGCAAAATCTGTTGGGTTATATCATCTGTTGCAAGCGTTTTGGTCTTCAATTTCTTATTTACAGAGCCGAGGTTTACATTCCGGGCTTACGGAAGCGGTTATCCGGTGACATTTATTATCATGCTTGCGGCTTCTCTTATCATAGGCGGAACAACCGAAAAGCTGAAAACACGCGAACGGCAGGCAACTCAAACCTCATACAGAACAAAAATTTTGTTTGATGCAAATCAGTTGATTCAAAAGGCATCCGATGAGCAGGAAGTATTTCAGGTTACAGCCGATCATTTGAGAAAGTTATTGAGTCGAAATGTAATTATATTTAATGAGAGCGCGGAAAAAATATGCGATTCATTTACAGATACAAAAGACAGTCCGTCAAAGGATTACAGGCAAATTGTCCGGTGGGTAATAAATAATAACCGAAAAGCCGGAAAAGGAACGGGAATTTATTCCGACAGCAGTTATGTTTTTCTGCCGATATGTAAAAACGAAAAGAATTACGGAGCAGTCGGCATTTTTGTCGGAAATAATCCGATCGATTCTTTTGACGAAAGTATTGTGGTTTCCGCCATCGGCGAATGTGCAATTGCCGTTGACGGAATCGTAAACGCAAAAGAAAGAGAGCGCACCGCGGTTCTGGCAAAAAACGAACAGCTGCGCGCAAATCTGCTCCGCTCCATATCACATGATCTGCGAACACCGCTCACGTCCATTTCGGGAAATGCAAGTAACCTTATTTCAAACGGGAATGCTTTTGATGATGCGACAAAAATGCAGATTTATGAGGATATTTACAGTGACTCTCTTTGGCTTATCAATCTTGTTGAAAATCTGCTTGCGGTGACACGCCTTGAAGAAGGCAGAATGAATATAAATCTAACGACCGAGCTTGTCGGCGACGTAATAGCCGAAGCATTGAAGCATATTCATAAGAAAAGCGAAATGCAAAAAATTACCGTGATACAACAAGACGAGTTGCTCCTTGCAAAAATGGACGCTCGGCTTATTGTGCAGGTTTTAATCAATCTTCTTGACAATGCTATCAAATATACGCCATCCGATTCGCAAATTACGATTACTGCAAAAAAAGACGGTAATATGATTTCCGTAAGCGTATCGGATAACGGAAACGGCATTGCGGACGAACAAAAATCACGCGTTTTTGATATGTTTTATACCGGCACAAACAAAATTGCCGACAGTCGTCGCAGCATCGGATTAGGTCTTTCGTTATGCAAATCTATCATAAATGCGCATGGCGGAGAAATAACGATAACGGACAACAATCCGCACGGCGCGGTATTTACCTTTACATTGCCCATCGGGGAGGTGGAAATTCATGAGTAACTTATTGGTTTTGGTGGTTGAAGATGACGCACCTGTTCGTAACCTCATCAGCACGACACTGAAAACACGCGGTTACGAATATTTGATTGCGCAAAACGGCGAAAGTGCTATTATGGAGGCATCCTCACATAATCCGGATGTTGTTTTGCTTGATTTGGGACTGCCGGATATCGACGGTGTGGATGTTATCAAAAAAATACGCACATGGTCTGAAATGCCGATTATCGTAATCAGCGCCCGCGCCGAAGATAAGGACAAAATCGACGCTTTGGATGCCGGAGCGGACGATTATCTGACAAAACCTTTTTCCGTAGAGGAACTGCTTGCAAGACTTCGTGTTATGGGCAGAAGGCTTTCGTCTATGCAGTCCTGCGGAAAATCCGACTCGCTTTTTGTAAACGGAGATCTGAAAATAGATTATGCAGCAGGGTGCGCCTACCTTAGCGGTGAAGAGCTTCATCTTACGCCCATCGAATATAAACTGCTGTGTTTGCTGTCCAAGAATGTCGGGAAAGTGCTTACTCACACTTTCATTACGCAAAAAATATGGGGTGCGGCGTGGGAAAGCAATGTAGCGTCTCTACGCGTATTTATGGCTACCTTGCGCAAAAAAATCGAACCGTCCCCCGATTCGCCGCAGTATATACAGACTCATGTCGGTATTGGGTACAGAATGGCGAAAATAGATAATTAAAATCGCGATGATATAAATAAGAAAACGCAAATAGGCGTTTTCACAGCCACCCGACCGAAAAAGTCGGGTGGCTGTTTCTATGTCAAAAAAATAATTTCAAAAAAAATTTCTGCTATCAGGAACATTTTGTGTTTCTGATCTTGGGGTATCAATGGAGGGGCATTATTGCATTATTGCGGGTACATTTTAAGTCCACTGCAATCAATGTGGAACGGTTCGTGTCACTCGCACGCAGGTATACGGATATACGGGAGCTGACACCCGAGATCCTGCGGACATTCATCAGCAAAATCGTGATTCACGAGCGCCCGTCACGAAAGAAAAACGAGGGTGAGCAACGGATCGACATTTACTTCACGCACATCGGCTCCATGCCGGACAGTGAATCGGAAAGAGCCGATCATTGCCGAGACAAAGACATCTCCGCAAGAACAGCGGAATTTCCGGATGCACATCAGAAACCGATTTCACCAATCTGGGCGTAGCATGAACAGAAAGCCAAACGGCTCTGAGCAAGTTATTCAGGCTCACAAAGCCTTTCGCAAAACGAAAAGGACGAACAGCCGAAACTGTTCGTCCTTCCCGCCGATTGCTTTTGTTTCTCATAATTCATCTTTATGAGAAGGAAGCAAAGCGCAGATTTTTTTTATAACCAAAAGAAAAGCAACGGGATAACCGTTGCTTTTGGTTTTATTTTCAGAGCTTTTCAACTCCGAGCCTTACGGCCTGACCGTTGAGATCCCAGTCCTTTGCGGCGGCAAAGTCCGTATCAAAAACGACGTCTTTTGCGAGAACCTCGCCTTTTATCTCGTCAAAATTCTTTCTGACAACGTCCTTTATAATGTCGCTGCCGGAGATATAAACACGGATATTGTCCATAACCTCAAATCCGCTCTCCTTGCGCATTGTCTGAATTTTTGAGACAAGCTCGCGCATATAGCCCTCTTCGATGAGCTCCGGAGTGAGGTTTGTATCAAGAACAACGGTTATTCCGTGGTCTGAGTTTGAAGCAAAGCCGGGCGTCTGTGCCGCGTCTATGAGCAGATCCTCCTCCGTGAGCGCGGCTTTCGTATCGCCGAGGTCAAGAGTGAGCGTACCTGTCGATTTAAGTTCTGCCATTGCGGCGTTGCCGTCGACAGAAGAAAGAAGCTCGCGTATCTTGCCGAGATATTTTCCGTATTTCGGGCCGACAGTGCGCAGCTGGGGCTTGAAGGAATAAGTCGTGAAGGCACTTACGTCGCTTGTAAACTCAACGCTCTTTACGTTCAACTCGTCTGCGATGATATCCGTGAAATATTTCGGGAGAGAGAAGTCAGCCTTGATATACATCTTTGCGATGGGCTGGCGGTTCTTTATCTGCGCCGTGTTTCTGCACGCTCTTCCGAGAACGACGATATCAAGCACGTCCTCCATGCGCTCTTCAAGCTCGCTGTCGATATAGCTTTCGTTTGCGACGGGGAAGTCGCAGAGGTGGACGCTTATCGGGGCGGTCTTATCAACGCTGCAAACGAGGTTTCTGTATATCTCGTCCGTCATAAACGGTATCATAGGCGCGGCAACCTTGGAAACGGTTACAAGAGCCGTATAAAGCGTCATATAAGCGTTGATTTTGTCCTGCTCCATGCCGGGCGTCCAGAAGCGTTCGCGGCTTCTGCGGACATACCAGTTTGAAAGCTCGTCGACAAAGTTGTCAAGCGCGCGGGCGGTCTCTGTTATCTTGTATGTGTCAAGATCCGTATCGACTGTCTTTATAAGTGTTGAGAGCTTTGAAAGCAGCCATTTGTCCATAACGGAGAGCTTGTCATAGTCGAGAGTGTATTTTGTCGGATCGAAATTGTCTATATTCGCATAAAGCACAAAGAACGCATATGTGTTCCAAAGAGTGCCCATAAACTTTCTCTGACCTTCTATGACGGCGTCATCGTGGAACCTGTTGGGAAGCCACGGTGCGCTGTTTGAATAGAAATACCAGCGGATAGCGTCTGCACCGTGTTTTTTGAGCGCGTCAAACGGGTCGACGGCGTTGCCTTTTGATTTTGACATCTTCTGACCGTGTTCGTCCTGAACGTGTCCGAGAACGATAACGTTCTGATAGGGAGCTTTGTTGAACAGGAGAGTGCTTTCCGCGAGGAGCGAATGGAACCAGCCTCTCGTCTGGTCGACAGCCTCCGAAATGAACTGAGCGGGGAACTGTCTCTCAAAGAGCTCCTTGTTTTCAAAGGGATAATGATACTGCGCGAAGGGCATTGCGCCGGAGTCAAACCAGCAGTCAAGCACCTCGGGAACGCGGTGCATGTCCTTTCCGCATTTGGGACATTTTATTGTTATTTCGTCGATATACGGGCGATGGAATTCAACGGTTTTTGCCTTTTCGTTGCCGCTCATTTCATAGAGCTCCTGTCTGCTGCCTATGCAATGACGATGCCCGCATTCGCATTCCCATATCGGGAGAGGAGTACCCCAGTAACGGTTGCGGGAGATAGCCCAGTCCTGAATGTTTTCAAGCCAGTTGCCGAAGCGCCCTTTGCCGATTGATTCGGGTATCCAGTTTATCGTGTTATTGTTACGGATAAGGTCATCTTTTACAGCCGTTTCGCGGATATACCAGGATTCTCTTGCGTAATAGATGAGGGGGGTGTCGCATCTCCAGCAATGCGGATAGCTATGTTCAAACTTCGGAGCGTCGAAGAGCAGACCCTTAGTACGAAGATCGTCCAGAATCATAGGGTCGGCTTTTTTAACGAACACGCCGGCATAAGGTGTTTCCGCCGTCATATTGCCTCTGCTGTCAACGAGCTGAACAAACGGAAGGTCATATTTTTTGCCGACCTTTGAGTCGTCCTCACCGAAGGCGGGAGCGATATGAACAACGCCGGTACCGTCTGTAAGCGTTACGTAATCATCGCAGACGACATAAAAAGCTTTCTTGCCCTGCTTTTTGCAGATGTCGACGGCGCAGTCGAAAAGCGGCTCGTATTCTTTATATTCAAGGTCTTTTCCCGTGAACGTTTCGAGAATTTCGTATGCGGGCTGACCGTCCTTTGCGAGTTTGCCGAGAACCGTATCGAGAAGGTCTTTTGCCATGTAATAGGTGTAACCGTCCGCAGCCTTGACCTTTGCATACGTATATTCCGCGTTCACGCAGAGCGCGACGTTTGAGGGGAGAGTCCATGGAGTCGTCGTCCACGCGAGAATATATGCGTCCTCACCGACAACCTTGAAGCGCGCGATAGCGGAGCGCTCCTTTACGTCCTTATATCCCTGAGCGACTTCTGCGCTTGAAAGGGGAGTTCCGCAGCGGGGGCAATAGGGAACGATCTTGAAGCCCTTATAAAGCAAACCCTTGTCCCATATCTGGCGGAGTGCCCACCATTCGGACTCAATATAGTCGTCGTGATAGGTTACGTACGGATGATCCATATCAGCCCAGAAGCCGACCGTGCCCGAGAAATCTTCCCACATTCCTTTGTATTTCCATACGCTCTCTTTGCATTTGTCTATAAAGGGAGCAATACCGTACTGCTCGATCTGATCCTTTCCGTCAAGGCCGAGGAGCTTTTCCACCTCAATCTCAACGGGGAGACCGTGAGTATCCCAGCCGGCTTTGCGGGGGACATAGTAGCCCTTCATGGTGCGGTATCTCGGAATCATATCCTTGATGACGCGCGTAAGAACGTGACCTATGTGAGGCTTGCCGTTTGCTGTGGGGGGACCGTCATAAAAGGTGTAAACCTTTGAGCCCTCGCGCTGCTTCATGCTTTTTTCAAAGATGTGATTTTCCTTCCAGAAATCAAGCGTCTTTTTTTCTCTGTCCACAAATCCGAGATTTGTCGAAACGCTTTCAAACATTTTATAACCTCCGAAAAATTTGATATCATTATTTTCAGCGGAAAACAAAAAAACTCCGCCCGCGCATAAACGGGACGGAGATACTTCCGCAACCACCCGCAGAGCATACGCAAATATGCCTCTCTGTTTACGGAGAGAAACCGTCGGAGCTTAGTCGGCTTTCGCCTTTCTGCGCCGCAACTCGGAAGTGATTTTCGCTCTCCGCGCTCATCGCCGACCTTTCACCGTCGTCGGCTCGCTATGGATGGGTTTGCGGGGCTACTGTCTTCGTCACAGTCTTTAACGAGTTTATTCAACTTGTATTATTATATTTTAACCGGCGACTGTTGTCAAGTCATTTTTGCAATTATTGCGCCTGCGCGGACAAAAAACGTCATTTATTGAAGGGGCAGACGCTTATGCAAATGCCGCAAACCGCGCCTCTGCCGATATTTTTATACGTTTTCATATGCTCTGAGCACTTTTTTGCGTCAAAGATTGTGCTTCTGTCTGCGCCCGGAACATAAATTTCGCCGGTTATCGCTCCGGCGGGACAGGCGTTTTTACATATCTGACAGCTACCGCAAAGGCAGGGCTGAATTTCTCTCTGCGAGGCGAGCGGCATATCCGTCAGCACGGTTGCAAATCTTACGGCGGAGCCGAACTCTGTTATCAGAAGTCCGTTCTTGCCGATAAATCCCAGTCCGGAAAGCACGGCTCCCGTTTTGTGCGGAAAAATTCCGCGATATTCCTCTTTTTTGTCCGGCGTGCTTTGCGACGCGGCGACGGGAAGGGCGAGATAACCCGCATTTTCTATAAACGAAACGGCGTCAAGAGCGATACTGTCAAGACGGGCGTTCGTCGCGCGGTAATGCTGAAAATATTCCATAGTCGGCGCGCCGTTTATCGTTTTTATGACCGCACGTGACAGCTTTCTTGCGATCGTAACCGCATAGCCGTATTCCGGGTGCTCCGGAGAGCGATTTTCTCCGAGCGAGGAAAAGCCGACAAGATCCGCTCCTGCCGCCTTCAATATTTTTTCAAGCTCTTTTTCGTACATATGCCGCCTCCGCCGTTCTCCGATATTACCGTGTATTATATCACAAAACGGCGGATTTTGCAAGCGTTATTCGTCGCCATCCGGAAGATAGATTTTTTCTTCGTAATCATTTTCGTCGTAATGATAATGAGCGCAGGCTCTGTTATATGCGTTCGGAACACCGGAGGTGCCGCAATATTCGCCGGGCGACAGGAGCGATTCAAAATATGCCTTGCCGGCGTCAAGCGAAGGTTCTTTGAGTGGCGAAAGATCCCTGTAAACAAACTGTGCGTCCGTTATTTTTATTTGGCAGGGGAATTTGCGGATGACTTTTATAAGCGACTTAACAGTGGTCTTTTCATCACATTCACCGAGCGAAACGCCGCCTTCCGGACAAATTTCAACCTCCCTGTGAATATCGCATCTTTCATTCGGTTCCGTGCCCTTTATAAAATATCCGGTTTCGATGCGGTGACCTCTCGGGTCGAGCAGGCAGCTTTTCGACGGAACAAGCCCCGAATCCTTGCAATAAAGGCAGGTAACAACGTTTCCGCTCTTCGGAAATTCCGTATGCCTTTCGGACTGTGGTATGAGGTCGAACACGCCGCCCATAACGGCGTCAAATATCTGTGCTGCGGGATTTGCCTTGAAATATCCGACATCACGTGCGTCTGTAAAACCGTACCATACGCCGCAGATAAGGTCCGGCGTGTAGCCGATGAACCATCTGTCCGTGTTTGCGTTCGACGTGCCGGTTTTTCCTGCGACTTCTGTCTTTCTGCCGAGCGTAACGCAGGAAGCCGTGCCGCCCGCAGAGACGACAGTCTTCATCATCTCCGTCATTACCTCTGCGCTTTCCGCGCTGATTGCTTTTCTGCCGCCTCCGTCATTTGAAAGGAGAAGGTTCCCGTCCTTGTCGTAGACCTCTGTATAAAAATGTGGCGAGGAGCAGACGCCCTCTGCGGGGAACATCGTGTATGCACCCGTCATTTCAAGAAGTGAAACCCCGCGGCTGACAGCGCCGAGCGCAAGGGGCGCTTCCGCTATGTCGGAAAGGTAGCCGCCGCCTGACTTTTTCTCCTTTTCAACGAGCGTTGAAATGCCGACGGTATTCTGCAGAAATGCAAACGAATTCTCCTTTCCGAGCCGTTCAAGAACATTTACGGCAACGGTGTTTGTTGATACTTTCAGCGCCTGACTGACTGTTGTAAGTCCGGAATAGACGCGTGGATTGTTCTTCGGCCAGAGAGAGTAATTGCCTGATGAAAGCCTTGTTATTTTCGTCGGGACGTCATCGAAAACGGTTGCCCAGGTTATAAGCCTTTTGTCGATTGCGGGAGCATAAACCGATACGGGCTTTATGACCGAGCCCGGCGAGCGTAGCATTTGGGTCGAAAGGCTGAGTATTCTGTCCGACGATTTTTCGCCCCTGCCGCCTACTATTGCAAGCACTGCGCCGCGCTTATCCATTATCACCGCCGCCGACTGCGCCTCGCCGCTCGTGCTTTTCGGGAAATTTCCGTTTTGCAGATAATATTCTTCGAGATATTTCTGCATTTTGAAGTTCATCGTCGTGTAGACAGTAAGTCCGCCGCTGTATATGAGGGCTGACGCCGCCTTACGGCTCATGTTTTTCTGCTCGCAAAGATCGGCGATGAGCTCCTCTATCAGGCTGTCCGTAAACCACGAATTCTTTGATCCCGTCGACTTTTTCGGAGTTATTTTAAGCTCCGGAACCTCCGCCAGCGCACTGTGATATTCCTCATCCGAAATGTATCCCAGCTCGTGCATGCGACAGAGAATAACGTCCCTCCTGCGGCGGTTGTTTTCCGGACTGACTATCGGGTCGTAGCGCGTCGGGTACTGAATTATCGCCGCAAGAGAAGCCCCTTCGGCAATCGTCAACTCCGAAACCTTTTTTCCGAAATATTTTTCGGCAGCCGTTTCAACTCCGTAACACCCCTGCGAAAGATAAACGGTGTTCAGATACATTTCGAGTATTTCGCGCTTGGATTTTTTCTTTTCAAGCTCCGTTGCGCGCTTTATCTCCGCAATTTTCCGTTTGACAGTCACCTCTGAATTACCCGTCAGATTTTTTATAAGCTGTTGCGTTATGGTTGAACCGCCGTATCCCTGCGACGACGGCGAAACAAAGCTCAGAATTGCGCCTCCCGTGCGATAAAGGTCGACACCGTTGTGATCATAAAAACGGTGATCTTCTATGGCGATAAACGCTTTTGAAACGTGTTCCGGAATTGAGTCAATGTCGGCAAAGATCCGGTTTTCGAGTCCGTACAGTCGCTGGTCCTCAAGTTCAACCGCCGCGCCGACCTCGTTTTCCACATAAATTTTTGTCGTCAGTCCGTGAGAATAGAAAAGCGTATCTGTGTCAAGCTCGGCGTCAATACTTCTGTAATAAATATAAAAATCGGCGACGAGAATTATCGATGTGAAGACCGGAATAAGAAATAAGGCAATAATTATTTTGAGAAATATATGATTTTTGCGTCTGATTTTTTTCATAATATCCGCCTTTTTGAAAGTTGTATGTGAATATTATGGTTTTTCGGGTCAATAATATGTGTGAAAAACAAAAGATTATTCGGGGTGAATGTTATGGAAAACGCAAATAAAATAACCTTCGGGGCGGTTGTGCTCCTGCTTTTGACAGCCGTTATACTTTCCGCAATATCGGTGTCGGTCGGGTGTTCGATAAAAAATTCCGTAAAGCTCGGAAGCAATAAAGACACGGCGGACATACCCGTCAACGCAAACGTCGACGAAAATACCGCAACCGAGCCGACAAAGGAGAAAAAAGTCATCTGCAGAATCGTTTCCGAAAACGGCTTTGTCGCTGTCAAAAATACAAACGGAAAGATAATCAGAACAAGTGATATCCGCACGGCTTTTCTGCCGCAAAGCGACAGGGAAGAGCTTGAAAAAGGAATTGACATATATGACGAAAGCGAATTGAATTTACTGTTGGCAGACTACGGAAGATAGGTTGTCAATTCAAGAAAAACAGTACCGGCAAAGTTTTTTGTTTTGGATTTGCGGATCTTTTTAGATAAAAAGTGATGCCTGCCGCTTGTAAATATTTGGTACAGTATGTGAACGAAGTGGACAATTGTTTACAAAGTATTGCAAATTACAAACTGATACTGTAAAATGTATAATATACAGGAGTCCACATATGTACTAAAATAAAGGAGAATGTTTATGATTGTCTATGAGAATACCAAAAAGGGATTTATAAATGATGTAGATAGGGGGATTCTCGCAGATAAACTGAAATTGCTTTTTAAAACGCATCATATCGGCAGCGGTGACAGAGAATATGAATCCTGGAAAAACTCTTCAGTGTTTGTGAAAAAGATTATATCCGATGACCGCTTTGACGACGGTATCAGTATATATTTGGAATATCAGGTCTTTCTGACAAGCAAGCGTGTTGACTTTTTGGTTGCCGGTACCGATGCTGACGGAAATAACAATATTGTTATCGTTGAACTGAAGCAGTGGGAAATGTGTGAGAGAACAGGTAAGCACGATGTTGTTGTTGCTTATACCGGAGGAATGCGCCAGGAAGTTCCTCATCCGAGTTATCAGGCACAAAGTTATGTCGACATGCTTACGGCATACGCAAAATCAATTGTCGATAATAATATCGGCGTGTATTCCTGTGCTTATCTACATAACTATGATAACAGAAAAATTAATGAATTAAGATGCGAAATGTTCAAAACGTTGCTGGAAGC
>JAHAZT010000006.1 GCA_018383975.1 Eubacteriales bacterium
TCATATCCGAATACCGAGAAAAAGGAATTCCGCGACCTTGCCCAAAGCGCTTCGAATGCCGTAGGCAGCAAAAGGTGTAGGGAATGCGGCAGTCAACTATATGTTTATGCTGTCAGGTGATCCAAATCGCTGTAAACCGGATGTGCATATTCACCATTGTATAAAAGATGCTATCGAGCGTGACGTTTCAGATCAAGATTGTCAGACTTTATTTACTAAAGCCGTAAAAGTACTAAAAAAAGATTGCTCCCAAATTACGGTTGCATTACTTGATGGGTTTGTTTGGGAAAAATATAGAGTTTAATTGAAATGCGAAAACTAAAGTTAATATTGATGCAAGATATTTAAGATGCGACAAATTTGTCGCATCTCTTTTATTTTTGTATAAACGAATCTATAGTTAAAAAACAACAACTTTTTCCGTATGTTTTTTAAGAGCCTTAAATACCGTGGGTTTATCATCAATATGTTTATCAATAGTAAACTACCTCATTATCCGAAGATAAATGTACAAACACGCGGAACATTGCCTCCCACAAATTATGGGACATTGGCTTACAAAGTTTGAGGCAAAACACGGCTTCAAGCATGTTTCTTGTCACGGGCTCAGACATACCTATTGCAGTTTGCTATTATCTCAAAATGTACCAATCCAAACAGTAAGTAAATATATGGGGCATAGTGACGCTACCATAACACTTGAAGTATATAGCCACTTTATTCCAGATGCGCAAGAGAAAGCATTGTTTGCCTTGAACAGTCTTTCTTAAATTAAAGAAAAGCCACAATCTATAATAGAAAGTGGCTTTTTTGTTGGTGCGGGTAGCAGGACTTGAACCTGTATGACCGTGAAGTCACTAGAACCTGAATCTAGCGCGTCTGCCAATTCCGCCATACCCGCATATGCAATTTTGACCGTTAATTTTTACACGGAGCGATCTCTCCGAGGGCGGGGCTTTGTGCCTCATCCGTCTTGTACCAAAAAACCACTGTCAAGCAGTGGTTCTTCGGTGGTGCGAGAAACGGGACTTGAACCCGTATGGTGTGTACCACACGCCCCTCAAACGTGCGCGTCTACCAGTTCCGCCACTCTCGCATATTTCCGTGCATTTGCGCACACGGCTTAATCAATTATACTCAAAAAAAACGAATTGTCAATAGAAAATCGGCAAAAAAATTTATTTTTTCAAAAAAATCTTTGCAAGGTTGATTTATGAAAGTATGTGTGATATAATTTACACAAATAAGCAGAAGCAAGGAAGTTACTTCTGTAAAAAATATATAATTCGGAGGAATTATTATGACGTATCCCGTAATAGGTATTCGCCCGATAGTCGACGGACGCAGAGGACCGATGAAGCTTCGTGAAAGCCTTGAGCCTCAGGTCTGGGCAATGGCGGAAGCCGCAAAAAAATTGTTTGAAGAAAACCTTTGTTATTCGGACGGTACACCCGTCAAGGTTGTAATGGCAGACACAACCATCGGTCGTGTTCCCGAAACTGCTGCTTGTGCAGAGAAGTTCAAGAAAGAAAATGTCGCAGTTACGCTTTCTGTAACACCTTGTTGGTGCTACGGTGCGGAGACAATGGATATGGATCCTGCGACAATCAAAGGCGTTTGGGGCTTCAACGGCACTGAACGTCCCGGCGCGGTTTATCTTGCTTCGGTTCTTGCAACTCACGCACAGAAGGGGCTGCCGGCATTCGGATTTTACGGTCACGAGGTTCAGGACGTAGGCGACGTTGCCAATATTCCCGATGACATAAAAGAAAAGCTGCTCCGCTTCGGTCGTGCGGCTGTTGCCGCTGCCGAAATGCGCGGCAAGAGTTATCTCCAGATCGGCTCCATGTGTATGGGTATCGGCGGGTCGATAATCGACCAGCAGTTTATTGAAGAATATCTCGGTATGCGCGTAGAGTCCGTCGACGAGGTTGAAATACTTCGCCGTATGGAGGAAGGCATATATAATAAAGAGGATTATGAGCGCGCTCTGGCGTGGACAAAAGAGCATTGCAAAGAGGGAAGAGATGACAATCCCGATTTTGTTGATTTCCTCGGCGAAAAAAGAGCTATCAAGTTCACTCCCGAGCAGAAGGAAAAACAATGGGAATTCACCGTCAAGATGTACCTTATAATCAGAGATCTTATCAGAGGAAACAAGGATTTGCCCAAAGGCTTTGAAGAGGAAATGCTCGGTCACAACGCTATCTGCGCAGGCTTCCAGGGCCAGAGACAGTGGACAGACCATTGGCCGAACTGCGACTATCCGGAAGCTCTTCTCAACTCCTCGTTCGATTTTGAAGGCGCACGCGAGCCGATGACGTTTGCAACGGAAAACGACGTTCTCAACGGTCTCGGAATGCTCTTTATGAGACTTCTCACAAACCGTGCGCAGATATTTGCCGATGTACGCACATATTGGTCACCGGAAGCGACAAAGCGCGTTGCAGGCTATGAATTCACGGGCAATGCAAAGGAACACGGCGGTA
Organism: Eubacteriales bacterium; assembly: GCA_018383975.1. Taxonomy (GTDB): domain Bacteria; phylum Bacillota; class Clostridia; order Oscillospirales; family CAG-272; genus CAG-841. The sequence goes on from JAHAZT010000006.1 coordinate 2,490, forward strand.
TAATCCATCTTCTCAACTCCGGCGCGGCTTGCCTTGACGCATGCGGCGAATGCACGGACGAAAACGGCAACCACGTTATGAAGAAGTGGTGGGAGGTTACGGACGAGGACATCAAAAAGATGACGGATGCAACGACATGGTGCGAAGCGGGCTTTGATAACTTCCGCGGCGGCGGCTTCTCGTCTCACTTTGTAACAAGAGCCGAAATGCCCGTTACAATGATACGTCTCAATCTCGTCAAGGGTCTCGGACCGATGCTCCAGATTGCAGAGGGTTGGACAGTCAACCTTCCGGACGATGTTACGGACGTTCTTATGGAACGTACAAACCCGACTTGGCCCTGCACTTGGTTTACACCCCGCTGCGATGGCAAAGAGGGAAGTCCGTTCAAGGATGCATACGAGGTTATGAACCACTGGGGAGCAAACCACGGTGCAATTTCTTACGGCCACATCGGCGCAGACCTTATCACGCTCTGCTCGATGCTCCGTATTCCCGTATCAATGCACAACGTACCTGTTGACGACATTTTCCGTCCTGCGGCGTGGAACGCATTCGGTATGGATAAAGAAGGTCAGGACTACCGTGCGTGCGCGGCATACGGTCCTCTCTACAAGAGATAAAAAGAAAAACATCGGGGGCGGAATTTCCGCCTCCGATATTTTCATACGAGGTTTTATATGGACAAAATAATAAATGCTCTTTTTGAAATGCGCGATGAAAAATTCAGGGATTTTACATCAAAACTGATACCAAACATCGATAAAGAGCTTATAATCGGAGTGCGTGTGCCCGACATTCGCAGGCTTGCAAAAAGCCTTTCCGAAGAAGAACGCAAAAAGTTTATATCCGGATTACCGCATAAATATCACGAAGAAAATATGCTTCACGGGGTGATGCTTCAGCTCATAAAAAATGACATTGGCGAAGTAATTACCGAAACTGAAAAATTCCTGCCGTATATAGACAATTGGGCGGTTTGCGACATATCGCAGTCAAAGCTGCTCGAAAGATATCCGGACGTGGTTTTCGGGAAAGTGAGCGAGTGGGCGAAAAGCGGAAAAACATATATGGTGCGCTTCGCAATCGACGTTCTTTTACAGTTTTTTCTTGATGAAAATTTCACGCCGGAGGTATTCGCTCTTGCCAAAAGCATAGTTTCCGATGAGTATTACGTCAATATGGCGCTTGCTTGGTTCTGGAGCTTTGCTCTTATAAAGAGATACGAGGAAACACTTCCGATAATAGAGTCCGAACGTCTTCCGGAATTTGTTCATAACAAGGCGATACAGAAGGCGCGCGAAAGCTACCGCATAAGCGACGAAAGAAAGCAATACCTGAACACTCTCAAAATAAAATAGTCATTTTGCCCGCTTATATGCCTCTCCGCCGTCACGCGAGGTGACGGGAACATCAAGAAGGTCGCAATAGCTTGTGGCTTCGTCCTCCGTCAGGGGGACCGTCGGCGTCATACCGGTACATTCGTTTGCAGAAGCGACGGGATTTGAAAACATAGCCTCTGCCGCAAATTTATCGGCAGACGGCGCCTTGTACATTCTTTTTCTCTTTTTCATTTCAAAAATCCTTTTTGTTTTTATATTATCTCAAAAATCAGAAAAACATACGGATTTTTCTGTTGACACGGAAAATAAATTGTTGTAGAATAATACAAATTATTCATAAGAGCGAGGTTGAAACGAATGGTAAATCAGAACGCTGCCGAAAAGTTTATAAAAGAAGGATTAACCTTTGACGACGTCCTCCTTATCCCCGCCGAAAGCGCGGTGCTTCCGACCGATATTGAGCTTTCCACAAGGCTGACAAGAAAAATCCGTCTGAATGCTCCGCTTATTTCCGCCGCGATGGACACGGTTACGGAGTCCGAGCTTGCGATATCTATGGCGAGAGAAGGCGGAATAGGTATAATCCATAAAAATATGCCGATTGATATGCAGGCAAGTGAGGTCGAAAAGGTAAAGAGAAGCGAAAACGGCGTAATAACAAATCCTTTTTTCCTTCACCCCGAAAACAAGGTTTACGAAGCGGAAGAGCTTATGCACAACTATAAAGTTTCCGGCGTACCGATTGTAAACGCCGAAGGAAAACTCGTCGGCATAATTACAAACCGCGATATGCGTTTTCTGACGGATATGGACATGGATATAGGCGAAGTCATGACCAAGGACAACCTCGTTACGGCACCGGTGGGTACAACCCACGAGCAGGCAAGGGAGATACTCGCAAAGAGGAAAATTGAAAAATTGCCGCTTGTGGATGAGCAGGGTTATCTTCGCGGACTTATAACGATAAAAGATATCCAGAAGACAACGAAATACCCCAATTCCGCAAAGGACGAACGCGGCAGACTTCTTTGCGGCGCGGCACTCGGCGTAACAACCGACGTTCTTGACAGAGCGGGTGCTCTCCTTTCGGCAGGAGCCGACGTCCTCGTTCTCGACTCGGCACACGGTCATTCGGTCAACATAGCGAAAACGACGGAAAAAATTAAAAACGCTTTTCCCGACTGTCAGCTTATTGTCGGTAATATTGCGACAGCCGAGGCTGCGGAGTTTCTTATAAAAGCGGGTGCGGACGCAATCAAGGTGGGTATCGGTCCCGGCTCGATATGCACAACGAGAATTGTTTCCGGTATCGGTGTTCCTCAGGTGACGGCTATATATGACGTTGCGTGCGTTGCCTCAAAATACGATATTCCCGTCATCGCCGACG
>JAHAZT010000071.1 GCA_018383975.1 Eubacteriales bacterium
AAGAAAGAAATCCGTTGCACGCGTCCGTCTTTATCCCGGCACAGGCACAGTTACGATCAACGGTCGTGACATAGACGATTACTTCGGTCTCGAAACACTCAAGCTCATCGTTAACCAGCCTTTTGCAGTTACTTCAACTCAGGGCAAATTCGATGTAGTTTGCACAGCTGCAGGCGGCGGTATTTCCGGTCAGGCAGGCGCTATCCGTCACGGCATTTCCAGAGCCCTTCTCCTCGCTGATGATTCTTACAGAACTCTTCTCAAGAAGGAAGGTCCCCTCACTCGTGACCCGAGAATGAAGGAAAGAAAGAAATACGGTCTCAAAGCCGCTCGTCGTGCTTCCCAGTTCTCAAAGAGATAAAAAGTTATCTTACAAACCAAGCCCCGATTTTTCGGGGCTTTTTTGTTGACAGGGATTTGCTTTTCCGATATAATATAAGTGACAGAAAAGCAACGTCCGGAAAATAAAGAAACGGGAGGCGCAAAAGAATGGGATTTTGGATTTATATGTTATTTGTTGTGTCGGTTATTCCGCTTTTAATGTTTGGCTTCGGCGCATATTTTCGTAAAAATGCTCCGAAAGAAATCAATCCGTATTTCGGATACCGGACAAAAAGGTCAATGAGAAATCAGGAAACATGGCAGTATGCTCATAAGCATTGCGGCAGGCTGTGGTTTGTGATCGGACTGATTATGCTGTTTTCATCTTACGCAGCAATGGTTGTCATGCTGTTGACGTTGAGCCGCGACACCACAACCGTCGGCACTTACGGCGGAATTATCTGCGGAATACAATTAGCCGTCCTGATTGTATCGGGCTTCTCCACCGAATTTGCCTTGAAAAAGAAGTTTGATACGGAAAAATAAAAAAAGATTGTCAAGAAAGAACCGTCCCCGCACGGTTCTTTTTTATTCCGGCAAACAAAAGCCTTGACTATTTTCCGCTTTTGCGTTATACTGTTTTAAGCGGCAGAACGCCGAAAGGAGTGCGGTTATGATTGAAATCAGAGAGGTCAAAGGAAAAAGAGCGCTTCGGAGGTTTATAGACTTCCCTCTTTCACTTTATAAGGACTGCCCGTATTTCACGCCTTATCTTTTTGAGGACGAGCTTGCAAATCTCACGCCGAGCAAAAATCCGGCGTCGTCATATTGCGATTTCAAGCTGATGATGGCATATAAGGACGGCAAAGCTGTCGGCAGGATATGCGCGATTATCAGTCGCTTCGCAAACGAAAAATACGGTCAGAAGCGTGTGCGCTTCAACCGCATTGATATGATAGATGATATTGAAGTCACAAAAGCGCTGATAAAGGCGGTTGAAGAGTTCGGCAAGGAACACGGCATGGAAGAAATCTGCGGTCCGCTCGGCTACAGCGATCAGGACAAAGAAGGTCTTCTCACATACGGCTTTGACCAGAGAAATATGTTTGCAACGTTTTATACCTATCCGTATTACGTCGATCATCTCCGTGCGCTCGGCTTTGTTGAGGACGCCGTATGGACTGAATACAAAATTCCCGTTCCGGAAACAATCGACCCCACCGTCGCAAAGATTGCGGAGCACGCAAGAAGCCTGTATCATCTCCGCATTGTAAAGATAAAGCGCAAAAGTCAGCTCAAGCCTTATATTTATAAGGTTCTTGAAATGACGAACAAATGCTATGCCGATCTTTACGAATACGTTCCGATAAGCAAGGATCAGATGACGCACCTTGCGGCACAATACGTTCCTCTTGTCGACCTCCGGTTCCTTCAGCTTGTGGAAAATGAGGAGGGAGAGCTTGTCGGCTACGGACTCATGATACCCACGCCGGTCAATGCCCTGAAAAAGTGCAACGGTCATCTTTTCCCTTGGGGCTGGATACCGTTTTTGCGCGAGCTGAGAAAATCAAAATCGCTCGATATGCTCCTGATATCGGTCGACCCCGAATACAGAAGAAAGGGCGTCGCCGCTCTCATTCTGGAAGAGTCGAACAAGAATTGTCTCAAATACGGCATCGAATATGCCGAAACGGGACCCATGCTCACAACAAACCTTGAAATTCAGTCGCTGTGGAGCAGATTTGAAAAAACTCATCACAAAACGCGCGCGTGCTTCCTTAAAAAAATAGACGAATAAAAATCAAAGGGACTGAAATTTTTCAGTCCCTTCTCTTTTTACGCCGCCGTAGCGGCACCTTTTTTTATTTTCTTTGCAAAATGAATTATCAGTCCGATGATAAGTCCGACCGCGGCGGGACAAACCCATCCGAGACCGAGCTTTGCAAGCGGCAGAAGATCGCCGACGCTGATTATCGCCGCACAAACCTTTGTTTTCGGCAAACCGAGCGGAAGCGCCTTTACAAAGTCAAACAGAGCGGCAACAAACGTAAATGCCGTAACAGAAATATATATTGCCCTGTCGTTTGAAAAGAGTTTACCGGAAAGCGCGAGCAGAATAATAGTCATCGCGAGAGGATACAAAAGCATAAGCACGGGAAGCGACCAGCCGATTATCGCGCTGAGACCTACGGTTGATATAAGGAACGATATTGCGCAGAAGCCGATTGCCCAAAATTTATATTTCGGTCCCTTCGGGAACATTTCGCAGAACGTCTCTCCGCAGCTTGTTATAAGCCCGACAGCCGTTTTCAGGCACGCAAGAGTTACCGTAACGGCAAGAATTATCCCGCCGACGCTGCCGAAGTAATGCGTAGCCACAACGTAAAGCGCTTCGCCGCCGTCAGCTGAAATCGGATAAAGAACTCTGCTTTGCGCGCCGATTACCGCAAGCGCGGCATATATCAGTCCCATAAGCACGCAGCTTAAAATACCGGAGGTGATTGTGTTTCCCGCAATCGCCGAAGGCTCCTTCACTCCGAGCCCCTTTATCGCGTTCACGACCACTATTCCGAACGCAAGACTTGCAAGCGCGTCCATCGTATTGTAGCCGTCAAGAAAGCCCTGGAAAAACGAGTTTGCCTCATATGCTTTTTCGGGGATGATACCCGAAACCGGTCCCATAGGCTTTACAAGCGCGGTGACCGCAAGCAGCGCAAGGCTGACAAGAAACATCGGCGTCAGTATTTTTCCGACCCACGTAAGTATTTTTCCGGGTCTGAGGGAGAACCACAGCACCGCCGCAAAGAACACCAGAGAGAATATCCATACAAGCCATTTTGCCGTTCCCTCTGCGACAAGCGGTCTTATGCCGACGGAAAAAGACGTCGACGCGCAACGCGGTATCGCAAACAACGGTCCTATTGTCAGATACAGCGCGCAGGTGAATACCTTGCCGTATGTTTTTCCGACCTTACTGCTCATTTCCAGCAATCCGTCACTCCGGCTCATACCGAGCGAAGCCACGCCGAGAAGCGGAATTCCGACGCCGGTTATGAGAAAGCCGATTATCGCCTTCCATACGTTTGCGCCTGCGTTCTGACCCATAAACACGGGAAAGATAAGATTTCCCGCGCCGAAAAACATTCCGAAAAGCATACTGCCGACGGCAAGTGATTCGGTGAATTTAAGTTTGTTCTTCATTTTTGTTTCCTTAAAATTTCAAGTGTTTTCATAATGATATCATAAAGTTCCCCGCAAAGCAACAGCTTTTTGATTTATTTTCCGGCACAAGCAAAAAAGTCTCCGCAAAGTACCCTCCCGAGCGGCTGAATTCCGGCTTTTGTTCCGCTGTGCGACGTTCCGCTTCCGCATTTGCGTCGCCGGCACGCATTCGCGCCCATATCTGCCGTTTCGACGCCGCTTTGCCAACTTTATTTGTCGAATTATGAAAATACAATTAATTTATTGTTGATTTTGTCAATTTCGGATGATATAATTGAATATAAAAAAAGAATGCTTTGCCGGCGATTACCCATTTCAACCTTTTGTTTACGCAATTCAACAAAACGTTGCTTTACAAAGTTCAACCGTTCGTTTATACTTTCTTTGCAAACCTCGACGGCAGAAAAGAATTTTTAATATGCTATCAAAGAAAATCAAAGAGTTTCGACAGAAAAACGGCATGACGCAGAAGGAGCTTGCAGATAAACTGTTTGTTACACCGCAGGCTGTTTCCCGCTGATGACGGCAAAATCAAATCGTATCGCTACGAGATGAAAATCAATTCAGCCGGAGTCCGGCTCAATCTCATTTATTCCCTGAAATTCGACAAAGTCGGAACGGCGCAAAACATTGTACCGAAAAGCTTTTCATAAAGAAAAACCACCCGCATGGGTGGTTTTCTTATAGCTTGTTTTTATCCGTCGACCTCAACCGTGCCGTCGGGCTTTATCGTTATCTTCATTCCGTCTTTGACGTAATCAAGAAATTCTTCGCCAAGACAGTCGATAACGGGAAGCGGACTTCCCTCAAGCCATACGTCCGAGAGAACGGCTCCTGCTGCCGCAAGAGAGTCAATCGGCTCGGAGAAAAGCATACACGCCGGCTGACGCTTCATAGCGCACGCGCAGTAAAGCACGAGACCGCCCGTCGTCGAGCCTATCGTTCTCGGAAGGCAAAGCGCCTTTCCGAGCATCTGCTTTCCGTAAAGGTCGGGATTGTTCTGGTCGCCGCAGGTCGCCTTTTTATCGCCGAACTGGAGCGCCTTCTGGAAGGAGGCGAGGGTGTTAAGACCGCCGTGAGAGACGAGAGCCTCCGCTGTGAGACTGCCCTCCGCAACTACTCTGCCCTTGAATATCTTCATCAGTTTTTGCCTCCCTTCGTAATCTGAACGAGTATTTCGTCGTCTGTATAATATCTTGCGCTTGTGTAGGTTCTCAGTTTGTTGCTCGACGTTATCACGGGCATTTTTGTGCTGAGAGGGTTGTTCATATACATAAGCGGGCAGATATAACTCGTTATAACGCCTGTCTTGCGGAGTCTTTCCGCATAAGGCGTTTTTTCAAACTCTTTGAGAACGCCGGGAGCCGCTGTGAATACCGTCGGAATGACAACCTTCGCGTTCCCCGCTTCTTTAAGTCCCGCTTCAACCTTTTCCGTCCAGGTGATGAGCTGGTTAAGACTCATATGCGGACAACCCATAAAGCAGAGCTTCGGCTTTGCCTCTTTGTTCTTCCAGATGACGGGGTAGCTGTCGTAAACGCGCTTGAGTTCCGCATCGTCGATAACATAAACCTTTGCGTCCTCTTTTATGAGCGACTCGCCGAGTTCAACCGCCTCCGGAGTAAGATTTTCAACGTGATAAAGTCCGACCGCACCGTTTGACGCCGTCGCCGCGCCGAAATCCTTGAGATATGTTTTTGCGGCGTCGTCAAGCTCACTGCCGAGCCATTTGTCAAACCCCTTGATATACGGAACGTCCTCCATAACCTTCATTCCGACAGCCGAGCCGAGAAGCTGCGCTTCCGGCTTTTTCGTCGTTTTTATTTCGATTATCCAGCTCGCGCGCCTGCCCTCGTCCTTGAGAAATCCGAACGACGGAACATAGCCCACAATCGACCCCATAAGGTCTATAATGCCGGAGTTTCTGTTGCAACGTGCGCCGAGAACGGAATTCGCATAAACGACGGCGGACGATTCCGACCACGAAAGGACGTCTCCCTTTTTCGGCGTATTACCGACCTCATCCATATAGCAGGTGCAGGTGAAAGCGTCTTTATCCATAAGTCCCAGCTTTTCAAGCTGACCCTCATAGAAATCCTGCTTTGAATACATGAATTTCTTGAAAACAAGATCCTGAATAAAGTTGCTCGGCACGTTTTTGTCAAGCGGACGGGGATCAACGGAGAATTTCTGAGCCGAGACTGCGCCCGCCTCGATGAGCTGATCCATAAGCGCATAAACTGGAGCAAGCGCTTTCAGTCCGAACGAGGTGACAAGGTGGTTATACTTGCTCGTCACGGCAACCATCTCGTCTGCGCCGAAAAGCTCGCCGTAACGGACGAGCGTCTCCATTACCTTCGCCATCGTTTCCCCGCGGCTTCCGCCGAGTATCGCAGACTGTTCTTCTGTCAGTTTCATTTTATATTCCATATAAAGCCACCGCCTTTCTTATATTTTCATCGCGACTTCGTACGCCTTCCATATGACCGTGCGGAGATTGCCGACAGCTTCGCAGTCACCGACAAGGTAAACTTTGCACTTGCCGTCCGCAAGCGGCGCGGGAATATATCCGGCACAGCTTATGACGGAGTCACATGCGATTTCAACGTTTTCTCCGTCCTTCTTCTGACATACGATTGCACCGTCTCTGACCTCTCTGAGCGACGTTTCAAGATATACCGGCACTTTGTTCAACGCGAACCATTCGCGCAGATACGAGGAGTTTGCAAGGCAAACTCCCTTCTGACTTACAAGGTCGTCCTTCATTTCAACAATTATCGGCTTTTTGCCTTTGAGTGCAAGCTCATACGCAATCTCACAGCCCGTCAGTCCTCCGCCGATGACGGCAACCGTCTCTCCGACCTCTTTTCCGAGGAGGAAATCGCAGGCTTCAATCATCTTGTCATGCCCGGGGACGCTGCGCAGGTAGCGAGGAGTTGCGCCCGTTGCGATTATTACGGGAGCCGAGCCGAATACGGAAACATCCTTTATCTCGTCATTGAGATGAACCTCAATACCGAGCTTATCCATCTGTCTGCGATACCATGCGAGAAGGTCGCGGAGCTTGCCCTTGTACGACTCTGCGCTTGCGGCGATGAACGCACCGCCGAGCTCGCCCGATTTTTCGTGAATTACGGGGTTGTGACCGCGGAGCCTGAGCACTCTCGCCGCCTCCATACCGCCGATACCTCCGCCGACAATATGCACCGTTTTCGGATTTTTCGTCTCTTTTATATAATGCTTGTTCCATTGCATCATTTCCGCATTGACGGCACAGCGCGCAAGGTGAAGGCTGTCCGAAAGATCCTGATCATTCGGCACTCCCTTATAGTGACACATATTGAAGCAGCCGTTGTGGCAAAGAATACAAGGTCTTATATCGTCCTCTCTGCCCTCTGTCAGCTTCGTTATCCATTCGGGATCCGCGAGGAACTGGCGTGCAAAGCCGGCGCCGTCGAGCTTGCCCTCGGAAATAGATTCCGCCGCAACTCTCGGATCAAGTCTGCCAGCACAGATGACGGGAATATCAACAAATTTCTTTATATGCTCAACGTCTGCAAGGTTGCAGTTCTCGGGCATGTATATCGGCGGGTGCGCCCAGTACCATGCGTCGTAGGTGCCGTTGTCGCAGTTGAGACAGTCATAGCCTGCGTCCTGCAGGTATTTTGCCGCAATTTCGGATTCTGCCATATCGCGTCCGACTTCAACATATTCCTCGCCCGGAAGTGCGCCTTCTCTGAAGCCTTTTGTCTTTGAAACGACGCTGTAACGGAGTGAAACGGGAAAATCGTCGCCGCACTCTTTCTTTATCGCCTTGACGATCTCCGCGGCAAAGCGGTATCTGTTTTCAAGCGAGCCGCCGTATTCGTCGGTACGCTTGTTTACATATTTTAGAGCGAACTGGTCAAGCAGGTACCCTTCGTGAACAGCGTGAACCTCCACGCCGTCGACGCCCGCGTCACGCAGCATCTTGGAGCATTTTGCAAAAGCGTCGATAAACTGCTGTATCTCCTCTTTCGTCATTTCTCTTGACGGGACCTTGTCCGACCAACGGTTCGGAGAGGGACTTGCGCTCGCCGTAATCTTATCAAGATCCATAAACGGCTTGCTTATAACACGAAGGAACTTGTTTGTATAGAGGGTTTCCATCATGGAGCTTATCGTGAACGATCTGCCGAAGCCCGCCGTCAACTGAACAAAGAGCTTTGCGCCTGTTTTATGAAGCTCCGGCATCCAGTTTTTAAGATCCTCATACATTTTCTTGTTTTTGTAAAGCCATTGACCGAACATCGGGTTGTACACAGGCTGACAGCCCGGCATTACAAGTCCCGCGTTGTTTTTTGCGACTTCGAGAATAAAACGTGCGCCGTCCTTGTCAAAATGGTTGTTTTCCATCCAGCCGAAGAGGTCGGTTCCGCCCATGCTGGTCAGCACTATGCGGTTTTTGATCTCGCAATTGCCGATTTTCCATGGCGTAAACAAGGGATTCAGTTTCTGTTCCATGTTGATTTCCTCCGTAAAATCTGATTTGTGATTTTCAGGGCTTTCGCCTCTGTTTCTTCCGTAATTATATCACATATATGCCCGCAACGCAAGCGAAAGACGAAGTTTTTCGTGCGATTTGCGATATATTTTTCGCTGCGGCTTTCGCGCGGATATAAACGCAAAGCATCGGATGTCACGAAAAACCTTGAAATTTTCATAAAACCGTGATACACTTGTCACAGAATAAGCGGCATGACCGCCGCAGGTTTATCGAAAGGTAACTCATCTATGAACAAAAACGCAAAATGGATATACTCCCCGAAAAACAAGGAAAACCGTGTCATCACTTTTTCAAAAAAGATTTCCCTTTCGGGCGAGGTTAAAAAGGCAACCCTCTGCGCAAGCGCAATGGGACTTTACTTTGCCGAAATAAACGGTGCCCGCGTGACAGACGCCGTCTTTACTCCGGGCTGGACAAGCGGAAACGTTCACACGCAGTATCAGAAATATGACGTTACGAAAATGCTCTCAGGAAAAAAGGCAGAGCTTGCGCTGACAGCCGGCAAGGGCTGGGCTGTCGGATATCTGACATGGTACGAATGGAATCATCTCTATGCAGACCACATGAGCGTCATCTGCTCGCTTGACGTCACATATAAGGACGGCTCAAAGGAGAGCTTCTGCACGGACGGCACGTGGAGCGTGCATACCTCTCACATCATAGATTCCGAAATATATCACGGCGAGACCGTCGATATGACAGCCGATATAATATCGCTCGGCAAAGCCGCCGTCGACGAAACCGTCAAAACAAAACTCTTCGCGCAGACGGGAGAATTTGTCCGCGAGCAGGAAAGAGTCGCGCCGATGCAGGTGATAATCACGCCGAAGGGCGAGCGCGTCATTGACTTCGGACAGAATATGACGGGCTACGTTGAAGTGCGCGTCCGCGGCAACCGCGGAGACAGAATAGTGTTTACGCACGCAGAGGTTCTCGATAACGACGGCAACTTCTATACGGAAAATATGCGCTCCGCAAGGAACAGGATCGAATATGTTCTTTCCGGCGGCGACGACGTTTTCAAGCCCTCGTTCTCTTTTCAGGGGTACAGATATATCCGCCTCGAAGAATATCCCTTTGAAACCGTCGACCCCGACTGCTTTACTTCCGTTGCCGTTTATTCCGATATGAAACGCACCGGCTTTTTTGCCTGCGGCGACGAAAAAGTGAATCAGCTTTATCACAATGTTCTCTGGGGTCAGAGAAGCAACTATCTCGACGTCCCGACGGACTGTCCTCAACGCGACGAGCGTCTCGGCTGGACGGGCGACGCACAGGTGTTCTGCCGCGCCGGCGCATACAATTTCGATGTTAAAAAGTTCTTCCGCAAATGGCTTTCGGACTGTGCCGCGGAGCAAAGCCTCCGCACCGACGGCGGCGTGCCGATAGTCGTTCCAAACGGCTTGCGTTCTCAGGGCGTAGCGTCCGCCTGGTCTGACTGTGCGGCGATAGTTCCGTGGGAGATGTACCTTGCATACGGCGATAAAAACCTTCTGCGCGAAAACTATCCGATGATGGAAAAATGGATAAACTACATACGTCACGCGGGAACTATCGAATGTCTCTGGACAGACCGCTGGCAGTACGGCGACTGGCTCGCAATGGATGGCGAAGGCAACCAGCGCTGCACCGGAGCAACACAGTATGACTTCATCGCTTCGGCAATGTATGCAAACTCCGTTCAGTGCCTGATAAATGCCGGAAAGGTTCTCGGATACGACGTTTCCGAATACGAAAAGCTGCACGAAAATATCGTCATTGCTTTCAATGATAACTTTATGGAGGACGGTTTGCCGTGTCTCTCAAAGCACGTCTCGTGCAGAATCGAGCTCAACTCAAAGGAGCAGCAGATTGTCCGCGCGATTACGCAGACGTCGCTTACGCTCATCCTGAAATTCAAGCTGTATCGCACGGAAGAGGTCAGAAAGAAAGTCGCGGCGAAGCTCGTTGAACTTATACACGAAAACGGCGACAGGCTCTCGACAGGCTTTGTCGGCACGCCGTATCTGCTTCACGTTCTTTCCGAAAACGGTTATACGGACGTTGCATATACCCTTCTCCTTCAGGAAAAAATGCCTTCATGGCTCTATTCCGTCAACCACGGCGCGACGACGATGTGGGAAAGATGGAACTGCGTGCAGGAGGACGGCGCCTTCAGCGACGTCAGCATGACTTCCTTCAATCATTACGCATACGGAGCCGTTGCCGATTGGCTTTACGGAGTCGTTGCCGGAATAAAATCGCTTGCCGACGGCGCAGGCTACGAGCATATTTCCATTGCTCCGAAGCCCTCGGAAAAGCTCGGCTTTGTGAACTGCAAGGTTGAAACGGCGCACGGCGCGGTGGTCTCCAAATGGTATTACGGAAAGGAATTCATTCATTACGAATTTGAAATTCCGAGCGGCACAACCGCGGAGCTTTCGCTCGTCGACGGCACGAAAAAGACGCTCTCATCGGGCAAATATCTGTTTACGACAAAGCGGTAAACCGATGTCGGCATCGTCCCGATTCAGCAACACAATACACCCTTGAAAAGAGGAAAAAATGAAGTATTCGATTTTGACCGAAAGAAAAATATCAAAGCTCATAAAGGAAATGACTGTTGAAGAAAAGGTTCTCCAGCTTCAGCAGGTCGCCGCAAACGGAGACAGCGAGGTTTTTGAGAGCTTTATCCGTCGCGGCGCGGGCTCATTTCTTCACGTCCTCGGCAATGACGCCGACGCGATAAGAGAAAAAGCGGCGCAGACGAGAATGAAAATCCCGCCGATATTCGGCATAGACGCAATTCACGGCCATGCGCTGATAAATGGTGCGGTTGTGTTCCCTTCTCAGCTTGCGGCGGCTTGCTCATGGAACAGAGAGCTCATCCGTCAGATGGGAAAAGCGACGGCGGAGGAGGTCAATGCCGACGGGCTTGACCTTGTATTCTCCCCGGTGCTCTGTCTTGCGAGAGATACCCGCTGGGGTCGCGTTGACGAAACGTTCGGAGAAGACCCGTACCTTGCGGGCGAGCTTGGCGCGGCAATAGTTCACGGCTATGAGGACGACGGACTCGTTGCCGCATGTCTCAAGCATTATATAGGCTACGGCGAAGCGACGGGTGCGCGCGACGCATACGACACGGAAGTGACCGAACGCAAAATACGCGAGGTGTTCCTCCCGCCGTTTGTAAAGGGCATAAAAGCGGGCGCAAGCACCGTTATGACGGCTTACGGTTCGATTGACGGCGTGCCGATGACGGTTCACAGACGCCTTCTTTCTGACGTGCTGAAAAAGGAGCTTGGCTTTAAGGGCTTTGTCATAACCGACTGGGACAACGTAAAAAGTTATATAAGAAAACAGCGCGGAGCGGAAAACATGGCAGACGCGTCAAAGGCGACGCTTGAAGCGGGAAACGATATGGCAATGGTATCGACGGACTTCTGCGACGCCGTTATCGCCGGCGTCCGCAACGGCACAATAAGCCAAAAGACAGTTGATAACGCTCTGCGACGCATACTGCGCGTCAAATTCTCGCTCGGACTTTTCGATGAGAACAAAAAACGCCTGCCGAGAAGCGTCATCGGCTCAAAGGAGCATATCGAAATAAATCACAGGCTGGCGAGAGAAAGCCTTGTTCTGCTTGAAAACGACGGTATCCTCCCGCTGAAATCCGCTCCCGCAACGATAGCGGTAATAGGTCCTAATGCCGACAACATAAGGGCGCAATACGGTGACTGGACGTTTTTCAGTCATCCCGACCCGCATCCGGACGCCGTCCCCACGGGCGACGTTTATACCGTTCTTCGCGGGATAAAAACGGTTTTCGGCAACTCGGAAATCAGGTATTGCAAGGGCTGTGACATTCATTCCTCCGAGGAAGACGATATTTCCTCCGCGGTTGAAACGGCAAAAGCCTGCGACATTACGGTTTTCGTCTGCGGCGATGACCTTTCCCTGAACGGCGAAAATCGGGACCGGGCAAATCTGGAGCTTTCGGGCAGGCAGAACGAACTCTTTGAGGCTTTAAGGCGGACGGGCAAGCCGATAGTCACGGTGCTTATAAACGGCAAGCCTCTCTGCATAGAAAAGGTTGCAAAGGGGTCAAACGCCGTAATTGAAATGTTCAACGGCGGAGACCTCGGCGGACTTGCCGCGGCGGAGCTTATCGCCGGAAAATTCTGTCCCGGCGGAAAATTACCGATATCCTTCCCCCGCGCGTCCGGGCAGGTTCCCTGTTATTACAATCATCTTTCCGGCTGGCACGGCGGAAAATATGTCGATGCCGAGGCAGGCGCTCTCTATTCATTCGGCTACGGACTTTCGTATACGTCGTTTGAATATTCCAATATGAAGCTTTCCAAAGGCACGGCGACGGCAAAGGACACGATAGACATTTCCGTAACCGTCAGAAACACGGGAAGCTATGACGGAGCGGAAATTGTTCAGCTTTATTACAGGGACGAAATTTCAAGCGTTATGCAGCCTGTCATTCAGCTTTGCGGCTTTGAAAAGGTTGAAATCAAGGCGGGCGGAAGCAAGAGGGTCACAATCCCTCTCAGAATATCCGACCTCGCAATCGTCCATCCGGATCTGAAAACATACGTTGAAGCGGGAAAATTCACGATATATACAGGCACAAACACCGGAGAAAACCTCTCGGCAACGCTAACGGTCATATAAAAGGAGACAAAAATGGATATTGAAAAGAAACGTGCGGAAATAGACGAAATCGACGCATATATAACAAAGCTCTTCCTGAGAAGAATGCAGATCTGCGGAGAAATCGGTCATTATAAAAAGGATAATGACATTCGTGTTTACGATGAGGAGCGCGAAAAAGAGATTTTCGCAAGGGTGAAATCAATGACCCCGACGGAAAATATGCGGGAATATACGGAGC
>JAHAZT010000073.1 GCA_018383975.1 Eubacteriales bacterium
TTCGATCTGATACTTCTGTCAAATGTGCAAAAGACCGCGTTTCCTCCCGTTTGCACATTGGAGATAAAAAAAGAAATCCTGTATCCTATTGGCGGTCGGATACAGGAAAACATATAAGGAAAGGAATAATAAACATGGCAAGAACAGTGAAAAAGAATGTTCGGTTTGACAGCCATCATATAAGGCTTAGGACCGGAGAAACAGAAAAGAAAAATGGATATGAATATCGTTGGACGACTCCTGATGGGAAACGTCATTCAACATTTGCCCCGACACTTGATAAACTCCGTGAGATTGAAGAAGAACTTGCTGCCGATAAACATGACGGTATCAAAACGGATGTCAAGGGGCTGACGGTTAATGACTGCTACGAACTCTGGAAAGAGTTGAAACGAGGCATAAAAGACAGCACATATAAGAACTACATTTACATGTATGAGATGTTCGTCAAACCGACCTTCGGGCAGAAGAAGGTCACTAAGGTCTTAAAATCGGATGTAAAGCGATTCTATAATACTCTGGCTGACGATAAGCATCTGAAAGTATCGACTATTGACAATATCCATAATGTGCTTCATCAAGTTTTTCAGGTCGCGGTGGATGATAACTACATTCGCGGGAATCCGACCGATAGGATGCTTAAAGAATTGAAAGTCGCTCATGGTCATGAGATAGAAAAAAGGAAAGCACTCTCCATGGCTCAGCAGGAACTCTTTATAAACTATATCAGAGAAACCGAGAAGTATAAGCACTGGTATCCGGTATTCTATATCATGCTGAACACTGGTATGCGTGTCGGCGAGCTGACAGGCTTACGGTGGAGAGATGTTGACTTTGAGAACGGTATGATTAGTGTCAATCACACGCTGGTATATTACAACCATCAGGATGAACTCGGAACCTATTACAGCATCAATACGCCTAAGACGGACGCCGGTAAAAGAGAAATTCCGATTGTTGAGGGTGTACGGGAAGCGTTTGAAATGGAACGCAAGTATCAAGAGGAAAATGGTATTGTGAGCAAGTCCCGTATTGATGGATATGAAGATTTTATCTTCGTAAACCGTAACGGTGAGGTGCAGCACCAAGGGACATTAAATAAAGCATTGAAAAGAATCATGCGGGACTGTAATGACCAGGTGCTTCTTGAAAATGACCTTGAAAGCGAACCGACACTCTTACCCGATTTCAGTTGCCATGTCCTCAGACATACATTCGCTACACGAATCTGCGAGGCCGGTGTCAACTTGAAAGTGATTCAGGATATTCTTGGGCATGTCGATATATCTACGACAATGAATATCTATGTGGACGCCATGAACGATTTGAAGAAGAAGGAAATCACTGCGTACAGCAAGTATATTACGAAGCCGGAGGATGTTGACAATCTAACACAGCAGGATCTGAATATGATAACCATGAGAAAAATGGGATTCTGACTTACCTGAACCTTAAGAAGCCACGAGGAAATGTACCTTGTGGCTTCTTTCGCGTAATTTGCACATTTCTCAAACCAGTACGAAATACATATACTAAAAGCAAAGCAAAAGACAAGGAGCTTTTAGTATGGAGAACAGTATTTCAAACATGAGACCGGAACTTGTCAAAGAGTGGTCTGAGAAGAACTACCCATTGACACCTGACTGCGTTCCGTTTGGATCAAATAAGCTGTATTGGTGGCGTGGTTCTTGCGGTCACGAATGGCAGACGAGTGCGAAGGCTCGCTCCTATGGCGAGGGATGTCCGATATGCTCTAACGCAAGAATTGTTCCTGGAATAAATGATCTTCAAACTTTGGAACTGGAATTATCAAAAGAATGGTCTCGAAAGAATAGCCCGTTACTTCCGACAATGGTGGGACCGGGTTCACATAGGAAAGTTATATGGAAAGGAAAGTGCGGGCATGAATGGTCGGCAGTAATTAAAAACCGCGTTGCGGGTGCTGGTTGTCCTTATTGCTCACATAATAAAGTTCTTGCCGGCTTCAACGACTTAGAGACGTTATATCCCGAAGTGGCAAAAGAATGGTCTGAAAGAAATCTTCCATTACTGTCGTCACAAGTTACGGCTTTTGCAAACAAAAAGGTTTGGTGGAAGTGTAGCGAAGGACACGAGTGGTTTACGCTTATCTCTACACGCTCATCCGGAAGTAAATGTCCTTATTGTAGCGGACTTAAACTTCTAAAAGGTTTCAACGATCTTGCAACAACACATCCTGATCTGGCTCTTGAATGGTCAGAACGAAATGGCGATTTGCATCCCGATATGGTAAATGATAAATCCACAAAGAGCGTATGGTGGAAGTGTCATGTCTGCGGATACGAATGGAAACAACAAATCAAAACAAGAGTGAATGGCGGAGAGTGTCCTTCCTGCTCAAATAGATGTGCAATTACAGGATATAATGAT
Source organism: Eubacteriales bacterium (assembly GCA_018383975.1). GTDB lineage: Bacteria > Bacillota > Clostridia > Oscillospirales > CAG-272 > CAG-841. Next base: position 2,410 of record JAHAZT010000073.1, read on the forward strand.
TTGGCATCGACCGAGCCGGAGTTGATGAAAGAGTGGGACTACTCAAAGAATAAGATTGATCCGACTAAGATACTCCGAACAGCGTATAACCGTGCATGGTGGAAATGCGAGTTCGGGCATAGCTGGAACGCTCCCATTTGTGATAGAACGCTTGGAGACTGCTCTTGCAAAGAGTGTGAGTCAGAGTTTATTGCATCGCTGCCTCAGTTGCTGACGATGTACTATGCAAGAGAAAATAATCTGAATGTGGTTCTGAGAACAACGGATGCAATCGGACTTCCTGTAGATGCTTTTATACCTTATTTTAATTTGGTTGTCGATGGCTTTGAACATAGTCGTAAGATTAAAGCGGTAAAGAAAAGCCTATGCAATCAAAACGGGATTACATACTGCGAGATAAACAGCAAAGATCCATTTGCTATGGCAGCTCAAATCAAAGCCCTTTTCAGGAAGAATCATGTTTATATCACATCAGAGAACGAGAACGACATACGCTTTTGTCGAAATTTGTTCTTCTCCGTGAAGCGCAAAAATGCCCGTACATCTTGAAATTTTGGGATTTCTGTGCTATAATTATTTGTCGGCAAAGAAGGATTCGGTTGCCTCTCACAAAAAGTTTGAATCGAATTATGATTTGAAATTCACGCTTCTTTCCGATACGGATCGTACAGTCATAGAGGCGTATGATAGCTGGAAAGAAAAGAAGCTTTACGGAAAAACATCAATGGGCGTTGTCAGAACGACCTATTTGATTGACGAAAGCGGAATCATCGTTTTTGCAAACGACAAAGTAAAAGCGGCAGATGATGCTGAAAAAATGCTGTCACAGCTTTAACAGGAGGAATAGATATGCAGATTACCAACGATATCAAATATGTAGGTGTGAACGACCACCAGATCGATCTGTTTGAAGGTCAGTATGTTGTTCCCAACGGAATGGCATATAACTCGTATGCCATTATGGACGAAAAAATCGCCGTTATGGATACGGTGGACAGAAAATTCACTCATGAATGGCTCGACAATCTTGCAAAGGTTTTTGGCGACAGAAAGCCGGATTACCTGATCGTTCAGCACATGGAACCCGACCACTCCGCGAACATCGTTTCGTTTATGAATACCTACCCGGAGGCAACAGTTGTTTCTTCTTCAAAGGCATTCACAATGATGAAAAACTTCTTCGGAACGGATTTTGCGGACCGCAGGATCGTTGTCGGTGAAGGAGATACACTTTCGCTCGGCAAGCACACACTGACGTTTGTGACCGCACCGATGGTGCACTGGCCGGAGGTCATCGTCACTTATGACAGCACGGATAAAGTACTGTTCTCGGCAGACGGCTTCGGAAAATTCGGTGCATTGGATGCAGAGGAAGACTGGGCTTGCGAAGCGAGACGGTATTATTTCGGTATCGTCGGCAAATACGGCGCGCAGGTACAGGCACTGCTGAAAAAGGCATCTGCTCTGGATATTCAGACGATCTGCCCGCTGCACGGTCCGATTCTTTCCGAAAATCTCGGATATTATCTGAACCTTTATAACACATGGTCTTCCTACGGAGTCGAGAGTGAAGGCATTGTGATCGCGTACACCTCTGTGTACGGTAACACGAAAAAAGCGGTTGAACTGCTCGCCGAGAAGCTTAAAGCAAACGGATGCCCGAAAGTTGTCCTGAATGACCTTGCAAGAGAGGATATGGCAGAATGTGTTGAGGATGCTTTCCGTTACGGAAAAATCGTTCTTGCTACAACGACATATAACGCGGATATTTTCCCATTTATGAGAGAGTTTATCAATCATTTGACCGAACGCGGATTCAAGAATAAAACCGTCGGGCTTATCGAAAACGGCTCTTGGGCACCGCAGGCAGCAAAAACAATGAAAGCGATGCTGGAAGGCTGCAAGGATATCACTTATACCGACACTACGGTAAAGATCATGTCTGCATTAAACGACGAAAGCAAAGCTCAGCTTGATGCTCTTGCCGAAGAACTGACAAAGGAATATGTCGCACAAAACGGCGAGACCGCCAACAAAAACGATCTGACGGCGCTCTTCAATATCGGTTACGGTCTTTATGTCGTAACATCCAATGACGGCAAAAAAGATAACGGGTTGATCGTCAACACGGTTTCTCAGGTCACCAATGCACCGAACCGTATCGCCGTCTGCATCAATAAACAGAACTATTCGCATCACATCATTAAGCAGACGGGTATCATGAACGTCAACTGCCTATCAGTAGAAGCTCCGTTCTCAGTATTCGAGGCATTCGGCTTCAAGAGCGGCAGAACAGTCAATAAATTTGCCGACTGCACGCCTTTGCGCTCGGATAACGGCCTTGTTTTCCTGCCGAAGTACATCAATTCTTTCATGTCCTTAAAGGTCGAACAGTACGTTGACCTTGATACGCACGGTATGTTCATCTGCTCCGTTACCGAAGCCCGCGTGATCTCCAATAAAGAAACGATGACCTACACCTATTATCAGAACAATGTCAAGCCGAAGCCGCAGACCGAAGGCAAAAAGGGTTATGTGTGCAAAGTGTGCGGATACGTTTATGAGGGGGATGAGCTTCCCGAAGACTTTGTCTGCCCGCTGTGCAAACACGGCGCAGCCGATTTTGAACCGATAAAATAAAAAAATATTATAAAGGAGACTGAAATTATGAAGTATGTATGTGACTCTTGTGGATGGGAATACGACGAGACAGTCGGTGATCCCGATAACGGAATTGCTCCCGGTACGAAGTTTGAGGATCTTCCCGATGACTTTGAATGTCCGCTTTGCGGAGTCGGCAAAGATATGTTTTCAAAAGTTGAAGAATAACCATTATTAAGAAAGAGGTATAACAATATGGAAATGAAGTTTTACAAATGCGCTCATTGCGGTCAGATCATTGCAATCGTCAAGGAAACCGGAGTTCCCGTCATTTGCTGCGGTGAGCCGATGCAGGAAATCATTCCCGGCACAACGGATGCCGCTGCCGAAAAGCATATTCCCGTGTACGAAGTAAAAGACGGAAAAGTGTTTGTTACGGTTGGCTCTGTCGAGCATCCTATGCTTGATAATCATTATATTGAGTGGGTTTCCATCCAGACAAAATTCGGCAATCAGCGCAAGGCTCTGAAACCCGGCATGGAGCCGAAGGTCTGCTTCTCTATCTGTGAGAGTGATGAAGTCGAAGCCGTCTACGCCTACTGCAATCTGCATTCTCTTTGGAAGGCGTAAGATAAAACATACACATACTGCGAAATAAACAGCAAAGATTCATTCGATATGACGGTTCAAATCAAAACTCTTTTCAGGAAGAATCATGTTTACATCACATCAGAGAATGAGAATGATATACGCTTCTGTCGAGATTTGTTCTTCTCTGTGAAACGCAAAAATGCCCGTACATTTTGAAATTTCGGGATTTCTATGCTATAATCATTTGTCAGCAAAGAAAGCTTCTCGCTTTCAAAACAATGAAACCCTTTCGCCGAAGTCTCCAATTTAGTCTCCATTAAGCCGATACATCATGGTAAATTATAATTCAATATGGGAAATGCTAAAAAAGAGATATGACGGAATGGTAAGGTTTAAGGCGTTTTGGGACGAAAATATGAAAGCTCTTTTTGTTTCCCGACGATGAAAACCGTTGACTCCGAAAAGAAGGCGGATAAGCCCGCAGAACCGGTTAATTCCGCACCTGCCGTCGAGGAGAAAATCGACTTTTCAAAGGTGAAAATTGAGCCTTTGTTTGAGGAGACGGTTGATTTTGAAACGTTTGCAAAATCGGATTTCCGCGCGGTGAAGGTTAAAGAGTGTGAAGCGGTGAAGAAGTCCAAAAAGCTTCTGAAATTCGTTCTGGACGACGGAAGCGGCACGGACCGCGTAATTCTGAGCGGTATTCACGAATACTATGAGCCGGAGGCGCTTATCGGAAAGACTTGCATAGCAATAGTTAACCTTCCGCCGAGAACGATGATGGGTATTGACTCATGCGGTATGCTCATAAGTGCGGTTCACGAGGAAGAAGGCGAGAAAAAGCTCCATCTGCTGATGGTTGATCCTCACATCCCCGCAGGCGCAAAGCTGTACTGAAATACGTCCGGCGGAACGTATAAATAATAAAAATAAAGTCCGGATGTCCGATAGTAACCGGTCGTCCGGACAAATTTTTCGGAGGCTGAAATGAACTTTCTGAAATGGCTTGATAATTTCTGGTATCACAACAAATGGAAAACGATAGTTTCGCTTTTTGTCGTCGTCGTGCTTTCAATATGTGTCTTTCAGCTTGCGACAAAGAAAAAATATGATGCATGCATTATGTATGTCGGCGCAAAGTCGGCGGGAATAGAGCAGAGCATTGAAAAAGAAATCGCAACGCTTATCGGCGACGGAAAGCCAAAGGTCAATTTTTCAAGGCTCGCATATGATCCGGATAACAATCTTGCGGCAGAAGCGAATATAACGGCGCAGGAGCAGCTTTCACATATGCTTGTTATGCCTTATTATATTTACATTATGGATAAGGAAGTTTACGAGATATATAAAGATTCTCCCGTGTTTGCCACGCTTGAAGACATATACGGAAGTGACATTCCTGATTTTGCATATGACAGTACGGCGCTTGTTTATTCAAAAACGTTATTTGCAAGGTCACACGAAAGCGACAACGCAATTCCGGACGATGCGGTTATCGTTCTGAAAGTAAAGCCTTATATATGGGGAAAACGTGCGAACTCAAAAGAACAGAAAAACTACGAAACCCATAAGGAGCTTTTCAAAAAAATCGTTGGAGAATGAACTTTTCACCAAAAAAATATTGACAAAACGAAGCAAGTATGTTACTATATTTAGGCGGCTGAAAACAGAGCTGCTTTGCGGGTGTAGTTCAATGGTAGAACACCAGCCTTCCAAGCTGGTCACGTGGGTTCGATTCCCATCATCCGCTCCAATACGTGCCTTTAGCTCAGCAGGATAGAGCAACTGCCTTCTAAGCAGTAGGTCGAGGGTTCGAATCCCCCAAGGCACGCCAGTTTTCGATGGAGGCATAGCTCAGCTGGCTAGAGTGTCTGCTTGACGTGCAGAAGGTCGGGGGTTCGAACCCCTCTGCCCCCACCAAAAATAGCTCTGTTTTCAGGCTTTTTAATACCGAGATGGTGGATATAGCGCAGTTGGTTAGCGCGTCAGGTTGTGGCCCTGAAGGCCGTCGGTTCGAATCCGATTATCCACCCCATACAAAAGGAAAGCCTTGCTGTGTCAAGGCTTTTTGTTTTCTCTGTGATTACACGAAAGGAGACAACCCATGAATATCTGGCACGATATCGGCGCGGAGCGCATACAAGCAAATGACTTTATCGCCGTCATAGAAATCGGCAAGGGAAGCAAAAAGAAATATGAGCTTGATAAAGAAACGGGACTCATTATTCTGGACAGAATCCTTTATACCTCAACGCACTATCCCGCAAATTACGGCTTCGTTCCGCGTACCTTTGCGGACGACGGAGACCCGCTTGACGTGCTTGTGCTTATGAGCGAGGCTCTTGATCCGCTCACGCTTGTCCGTTGCTATCCGATAGGCGTTATCAATATGATAGATAACGGCAAAAATGACGAAAAGATCATTGCAATTCCGTATAGCGACCCGACTTATAATTCATATAAGGATATAAGCGAGTTGCCGAAGCACATTTTTGACGAAATGCGTCACTTCTTCTCCGTATATAAACAGCTTGAATGTAAGCAGACGGCGGTTGACGAGGTGAGAGGCGCGGAGGCGGCACTGGCAATTGTTGCAAAAAGCATTGAAGCGTATGACAGAAAATTCGTGCGTCACGAGGACTGAAAAATGCGGAAAATAAAGACGGCGGAAGCGTGTGCTTTCCGCCGTCTTTTGTGATTTTTTCAGAATTTTGATACGATTTTTTTCATATCGTCCATATGCGCCATAATATCGTCTGCGAGTTTGAGCTGCGCACGGGCGCGGACGAGGTTATGCTCCGGATAGTTTGTTTTGAAATAAACATCCCCGTTGAGATAGTCGCCGAGGAAGCGGAGAACAAGCTCGTATGTCAGAATAAATGCGGACATGGGGAGCAGCTCCTTCTCTTTGGCTGTTATTCCGTCGCCGACGCCGCAAAGGAAACCCTTTGTGTATTCTTCAAAGAGGTCAAGACGAAGATAAACGTTTGAAAGGTCGGGGTCGTCCTCCGCGCCGTTGTTTGCGGCAAAGCGAATGCTGTCGCCGAAGTCATAAAGCAGGGAGCCCGGCATGACGGTGTCAAGGTCGATAACGCAGACGCCGGTGTTCGTTTCATTATCCATCATTATATTATTGAGTTTTGTATCATTGTGGGTGACGCGCAGGGGGATAGACCCGTCTGCAATTCCGTCGACGATTATATGCGCATATTTTTCATATTCCTTTATGCGCTCAATCTCGCCGGGACAATTTTTTGCTCTGCCGACTTTATCCTCGCGCACCGCCTGCATAAAATCGTTATATCGGCTGACTGTGTTATGAAAATTCGGTATTGTTTCGCTGAGAGTTTCGGCGGGATAATCGGCAAGACAACGCTGAAAAATGCCAAAGGTTTTTGCCGCATTATAAAGAAGCCCCGGGACGTCTGCCGACTGATGTGCCGTTGCGTTTTTTACATAATTGTACATTCTCCAGCAACCGTCATAAATGTGTCCGCCGTCACGGCAGGGAATGAGCGTCAGTACTTCGCGTTTTGTATCGCCGCCTGCCGCTTCAATTTTCTTTTTTATATGCTCGCAAACGCCGAGAATGTTACTTGTAAGGGCGGCTACGTCCTTGAAAACTACGGTATTTATCTGTTGGAGGACAAATTTGTCGTCCGAGCCGTCCTCGTGTCTCCAGGAGACAGCATATGTATTGTTTATATGACCGTCTTTCAATGTCGTAAAGCCGGTGGCGTCTCCGTCTATATCAAAATGGCTGCAAATTTCGTGTATACGTTCTTCTGTCATTTTATCAAAACCTTTCGGAATATGTTATTTTTTATTATATGCTGCGCGGAGCATTTCGATTTCGCGCTTATAACCGTCAAAATCATTCGGTGTTTCAAGAATAAACGGTAAATCGCACAGCGCGGGATGATTTATCACGCGCGAAAGCGCTTCAAAACCGATGTAACCGTTTCCGATTGTTTCGTGACGGTCTTTCCTTGCGCCGATGGGATTTTTGCTGTCGTTTAAGTGTATGGCGCGGAGCTTTCCGAGCCCGATTACCTTGTCAAATTCATTTACGACCCCATCCAGATTGCCGACTATATCATAGCCTGCGTCCCAGATATGGCAGGTGTCAAGACAAACGCCGAGCTTCTCCTTTTTTTCAACCCTTGCGATTATCTCTGCAATTTCCTCAAACCTTCCGCCGACCTCGGAACCCTTGCCCGCCATTGTTTCGAGGAGGACGGTTGTTGTCTGCTCCTCGGTTATGACGGTGTTCAGCAGGAAGGCGATTTCTTCAATGCCGACCTCAACGCCTTGCCCCGTGTGACTCCCCGGGTGAAAATTATACATATTTCCGGGCGTATATTCCATACGGAGAAGGTCATCCTTCATCGTATCAAGGGCAAACTGCCTTGTATGTTCGTTTGAAGAGCAGGGGTTGAGCGTATACGGCGAGTGTGCGACAAGCTGCGAAATGCCGTTTTCCGCGGCGAAAGCGAGAAAAGCATCAACGTCGGCTTGCTTGATTTCCTTTGCCGCGCCGCCCCTCGGATTTCTTGTGAAAAATGCAAAGGTGTCAGCGTTCATCGCTACCGCCTCCTTGCCCATTGCAAGATATCCGTCCGACGCGGAAAGATGACAGCCTATTTTAAGTTTATTTCTCATCACACATTGAAACGTATCACAACGATATCTCCGTCGCGGAATACGTAATCCTTTCCTTCGCTTCTTATCAGACCTTTTTCCTTTGCAGCCGTCATAGAACCGCATGCGACAAGGTCGTCAAAGGAGATAACCTCGGCGCGGATAAATCCTCTTTCCATATCGGAATGTATTTTTCCTGCCGCCTGAGGAGCTTTCGTGCCGTTTACAATCGTCCATGCGCGAACCTCCTTCGGTCCCGCTGTCAGAAAACTGATATATCCGAGCAGGTGATAGCTTGCCCTTATGAGCGCGTCAAGACCGCTTTCCTCAATGCCGAGGTCGGCAAGAAACGCCTTTTTGTCGTCGCCGTCAAGCTCGGCAAGCTCTGCCTCAATCTGTGCGCATATGCTGATAAGCTCCGCGCCTTCGCTTTTGGCAAGGTCGGACAGCTTTTTGTATGTTTCGCTGTTTTCAAAGTCGCCGCCGATCATATCCTCGCTTATGTTTGCGACGTAAATAACGGGCTTCATGGAAAGAAGTTCAACGTCTTTTATTTTTTCCTTTTCCTCGCTTGTGAGCGGGATTGCACGGGCGGAAATTCCGTTTTCGAGACCTTCCTTTATGCGCATAAGAATATCCAGCTCGTCTTTGAGCGTTTTATCACCCTTCATTGCTTTTTCCGTGCGCAGGATGCGCTTTTCAAGCACTTCAAGGTCGGCGAAGATAAGCTCAAGGTTTATTGTTTCAATGTCGCGGAGCGGGTCGACCTTGCCGTCAACGTGAATAATGTTTGAATCCTCAAAGCACCTGACAAGATGAACGATTGCGTCAACCTCGCGAATGTGCGAAAGGAATTTGTTGCCGAGTCCCTCTCCCTTTGATGCGCCGCGGACAAGTCCCGCAATGTCCACAAATTCTATGACGGCGGGAGTGTATTTTTCCGGATGATACATTTCCGCGAGCACGTCAAGGCGCTTATCCGGAACGGTAACCATACCGACGTTCGGCTCTATCGTGCAGAACGGGTAATTTGCAGATGCCGCGCCGGCGTTTGTTATCGCATTGAAAAGTGTACTTTTGCCGACGTTCGGCAAGCCTACTATACCGAGTTTCATAATATTTCAAGTCCTTTTTCTTTGCCGCATAAGGCGGTTATTTTAATACATTCTATATATTATCATAGAGACTGAATTAAGTCAACGATTTTGAACAGAATTAAAAAAATTGATAAACATTGTATTAAAAATCTTTACATTTGAAATATGTAATGATATAATTATGCTGTAACATAATTTTCAGGTGGAAAGGACGTAAAAATGAGTACAAAAATACTTGTCGTGGACGACGACGTTAATATCTGTGAAGCGATAAAGCTCTATCTTGTAAACGAAGGCTATGATGTAAAAACAGCCAACGACGGCGATGAGGGAATAACAACCTTCAAAACCTTTGAACCGGACCTTGTCCTCCTTGACATAATGATGCCGAAAAAGGACGGCAAGCAGACCTGTCGCGAAATAAGGGAAATATCAAACAAGCCCATAATTATGGTAACTGCGAAGGACGAAGTCTTTGACAAGGTGCTTCTGCTTGAGCTCGGCGCGGACGACTATCTCGTAAAGCCTTTTGACATGAAGGAGCTTTCCGTCAGAATAAAGGCGGTTCTCCGTCGCTATCAGAGCATTGACAACAAGGCGGACAGCGAAAGCGTCTCGTTTGACAATATTGAAATTTCGCTCAGCAAATATGAGCTGAAAATCAAGGGCAAGGTTGAGGAGATTCCTCCGAAAGAGCTTCAGCTCCTGTATTTCCTTGCATCGAATTACAACAGAGTTTTCACGCGTGACCAGCTGCTTGATAAGGTCTGGGGTTTTGACTATCTCGGCGATTCAAGAACGGTTGACGTCCATGTAAAACGCCTGCGCGAAAAGCTTGAAGGCGTAAGCGACAAATGGGCGCTCAAAACCGTCTGGGGCGTCGGATACAAATTCGAAGTATTCGGATAAATCGACTTGGCAGAGCGTTTTGCTCTGCCTTAAGTTTATCAAAACGTGAAAGGGCAAGCTGTCATGGATAAATACAGCGCAAAAAGCAGCATATTCACAAGATATATGTCGGCGTTTCTGATGATAATCTTCGTCAGTTTCACAATACTGACCGTGATAATCTCTTCAATGACGGTGCAGGCGGCAAGCGAACAGAGAAAAGAAACCGCGCAACAGAACGTTGCGCTTCTGAAAACATATGTCGACGATATCTGGGAAAATTCATTCCCGCACGCATCGTTTGAGCAGTTCGTGAGAAAGAATAATACGGAAATCGCAACTATGATAAACATTCTTTCCCGCAGCACGGACGAAACGAGCATTTTCATAACCGCTCCGGACGGAAGAATTCTCATTGCAACCGACGGAAGCTATATGGGAAAGCGCATAACCGACGGAGAAGTTCTCTCCGCGCTTACGTCGCATACGCCGACGGTGTATTCTCAGCTTTACAGCGATCTCGGAGGCATTCTTCCGAAAAAGTGCGGGATGTACGCAACGATTTTCAATTACGGGGAAAGCTCGTATGACGGCGCGCTTATCGTTTGTTACGGCGACGGGCGTCACGACGCGCTTTCGCAGAGCACCATAAAAACCGTTATTCTGGCAAGCCTTTGGGTGATGATTGCGTCTTTCGTCGCGGTTTACTTCATAAGCGAGAAAATTGTAGCACCCATAAGACAGATGAGCGTTGCGACAAAGCGTTTTTCCGCGGGCGAATTCGATACAAAGATACCTGTCGAAGGGTCGGATGAAATTGCCGAGCTTGCAACGGCGTTCAATTCCATGGCGGACTCGCTTGCAAATCTTGAATATATGCGTTCAAGCTTCCTTGCAAACGTCGCGCACGACCTGCGAACCCCCATGACAAGCATTTCCGGATTTATAGACGGAATCCTCAGCGGCGCAATACCGCAGGAACAGCAGAGCTATTACCTCGGTGTGATAGGGCAGGAAATCCGCCGCCTTTCAAGGCTGGTATCGAACCTTCTTGACATTTCAAGAATGGAGGCGGGAAACAGAAAGTTTGAAAAAGTGCCGTTTGACATATGCGAGACGGCAAGAATAATTCTGCTCACGTTTGAGGCGAAAATCGATGCGAAAAAGCTGAACGTCGAGTTTGATGCGCCGGACGACAGGCTCTATGTCTATTCCGACAAGGACGCTGTCTATCAGGTGCTTTACAATCTTTGCGAAAACGCCGTGAAATTCTCAAGGGACGGCGGAATTTATCGCATAACGATTAAGGAAGTCGGCGACAAGGTGAGCGTGTCCGTGTTTGATGAGGGCGTGGGCATTTCAAAAGAGGATTTGCCGAATGTCTTTGACCGTTTCTATAAGAGCGACAAGAGTCGCGGACTTGACAGAACCGGCGTCGGGCTCGGGCTTTATATAGTCAAAACGATTATGGACAACCTCGGCGAACAGATAAGCGTTGACAGCGTTCAGGGCGAATATTGCAATTTCACGCTGACTTTGACAAAGTATACCGGCAAATTGCCTGCTGCGCAGGAACAGCGTATTGACAAAAAGGAATAAAAAGTATATTATAAATACGTCCACACAGGTTGCGGACGTATTTTTAATTATAAATCGGAGGACATCTGTTATGATAAAAATTTCCCCTTCAATGCTCGCAGCCGACTTTTCCAGGCTCGGAGAGGAGCTTTCAAGAGTCGAAAAGGGCGGAGCCGATTGGCTCCATATCGACGTTATGGACGGAATTTTTGTCCCGAACATATCATTTGGTATGCCTGTTATCAGTTCAATCAAAAAAACGTGCGGACTGTTTTTCGATACGCATCTTATGATAACGGAGCCGGGCAGATATATAGATGACTTCGCAAAGGCGGGAGCGGACGGGATAACCATTCATTATGAAAGCTGTTCAAATCAGCTCGATGTGATAAAGCACATAAAAAAGCTCGGACTCCGCGCAGCAATGGCTATAAAGCCGAAAACCTCCGCAGAAGTTCTGAAACCCTATATTCCGTATCTTGATATGATACTTATTATGACGGTTGAGCCGGGCTTCGGCGGACAGAAGTTCATAGAGCCTACGCTTGAAAACGTCCGGATTGCAAAGCGGCTTGTTGAGGAAAGCGGCAGGGAAATAGATATAGAAGTCGACGGCGGACTGAACCCCGTGACCACTGCTCTGTGTGCGGAAGCCGGCGCAAATGTAATTGTTGTCGGAAGCGCAATATTCAAAGCAGACGATGCCGCAAAAATGATAGAAGAGCTCCGCACGTCGGCTGAAAAAGCGATTTTATGAGTGCTTACGATAACGGCAAAATATATATAAAACAGGAGAAACGATGAACGACATATTGAATAAAAATATACACAAATCCGTCAGCGAGATGGCTCGTTTTTGTGGCGACAGCGATATATTTTCAAAGGACAAAGAGGGCAAACTTCCGTCACGCGACGTCGTGACGGAGATACTCAAGGATCTCAGAAAAGTTGTTTTTCCGGGATATTTCGGTGACGAAACACTTGATTCCTATGCGCACTTTGCGGAGAAAATGCTCGGCTCCGTCTCGGAGAAGCTGTGCTCGCAAATAAAGCTCGTCATAGGCGGCGGGGACGCCGACAAGAGAGCGGAGGAAATTTGCACAAGGTTTATTTCCGCACTTCCGGAAATTCAGAAGCTGCTTGAAAAGGATGTCCGCGCGATGTACGACGGCGATCCCGCCGCACACGGAACGGAGGAAATAATTTCATCGTATCCGGGAATTCTTGCAATCTTCGTGTACCGTCTGGCGCACGTATTGTACGCCGAAAAAGTGCCGATGATACCGAGAATGATGACAGAATATGCTCACAGCAGGACAGGAATTGACATAAACGCGGGAGCGACTATCGGCGAATACTTTTTCATAGACCATGGGACGGGTATCGTCATCGGCGAGACGACTGTCATCGGAGACAGAGTCAAGCTCTATCAGGGCGTAACGCTCGGTGCGCTTTCGACGAGAAAGGGGCAGGGACTTTCGGGAGTTAAGCGTCATCCGACAATCGGAAACGATGTGACGGTCTATTCCGGAGCGAGTATTCTCGGCGGCGAGACCGTTGTCGGAGACGGAGCGATTATCGGCGGTAATGCTTTTATAACTTCATCTGTTCCGCCGAGAACAAAGGTCATTGTAAAAACGCCGGAGCACATCTTCAAAACAGACGCGCCTGAAGGCAACTGGGAAATATAAAAATATACATAAATCCGCGCGCGGCGACACCGCGCCAAAAGTGCAGATATGTGTTTTTACGGAAATACAATCGGAGATGACTTATGAAAACGAACAAAATAAAAGCTGTTATCTTTGACCTTGACGGAACGCTTCTCGATACGCTTTGTGATCTTTGCGACAGTACAAACGATGCGCTTGACGCAATCTGCGCGCCGCACAGAACAATGGACGAGGTTCGCAGATTCGTCGGAAACGGTATACGCATGCTTATGGTTCGCGCCGTACCCGGAGGTGACGAAAACCCTCTTTTCGACGTTGCGATGAACGCCTTCGTTGAAAGCTATAAGAAAAACTGTGCAAACAAGACGAAGCCTTATGACCGGATTCCGCAGCTGCTGTCACGCCTTTCTGACGATGGTTACAGGCTTGCCGTGGTTTCAAACAAAGCGGATTTTGCCGTCAAAACTCTTGTTTCCGATTATTTCGGCGACGTAATATCAGTTGCAATCGGCGAGAAAGAGAGCGAGGGCGTAAAGAAAAAGCCCGCGCCGGATACCGTGATTGCCGCGCTCCGCGCGCTTGACTGCGAAAAAGAAAACGCGGTTTATGTCGGCGACTCGGAGGTGGACATTATGACTGCCGAAAACGCAGAAATGAGGTGTATTTCGGTTGACTGGGGGTTCCGCGGGCGCGACGCATTGACGGCTGCGGGCGCAACGGAAATCGTATCTTCGCCTGAGGAGCTTCTGAAAGCGATTGAAAAATGAAAAAAGCCGGCATTGCCCGTTTTGAAGCGGACAGCGTCGGCTATAATTTTTATAACTAAATTTTTCATAAACGTATTTACAAAAAGCATATTTTAAGTTATTATGTTTATAAGGACATTTTATGCCCGGCGGCGACAGCCGCAATCTGACGAATACAGGGGTATTGATTTATGGAAAAACCTGCATACAAAAGGGTGCTTATCAAGCTCTCCGGAGAGGCTCTCGCGGGAGACGGCGGCATTCTCAATTTCGACTATCTGAAGGAAATCTGTGCCGTTATAAAACGTTGTGTGGACGCCGGAACGCAAGTCAGCATAGTTGTGGGCGCGGGAAACATATGGCGCGGAAGACAGGGAGCGGATATGGATCGCACCCGTGCAGACCATATGGGTATGCTTGCGACGACGATAAACTGTCTTGCTCTTCAGGATGTATTTGAGCATATGGGCGTTGACACGCGGGTGATGACGGCTATCGAAATGGAGCAGTTTGCCGAGCCTTATATCAGAAACAAGGCAATTGCCCATCTGAACAAGGGCAGGGTTGTGATTTTCGGTTGCGGAATAGGTTCGCCGTTCTTTTCGACAGATACCGCGGCGGTGCTCCGCGCGGCGGAGATAAATGCCGATATCGTTCTTCTTGCGAAGAACGTTGACGGTGTTTACACGGCTGATCCGAAAAAAGATCCGACCGCAACAAAAATGGACAGCATTGACTATATCGACATTCTCAGTCGCGGGCTTTCCGTGCTTGATTTCACGGCGACGTCATTTTCCATGGAAAATAAAATCCCGATACTCCTTTTCGGACTTGACAATCCGGAGAATATTTACAGAGCCGTCATGGGCGAAAAAATCGGAACAATTGTTGGAGGAACAGAAAAATGAAGCTTGAAACAAAAGAATTTGAAACAAAAATGCAGAAAACACTCGCCTCTCTTGCAACTGATTTTGAATCTATAAGAGTCGGCAGAGCGAATCCCGCAGTGCTGAACAGAATAACGGTTGACTATTGGGGCGTTCCCACACCCATAACACAAATCGGAGAGGTCAAGGTTCCGGACGCGCGCACTCTTCTCATTACACCGTGGGAAGCGAATCTTCTCAAAACGGTTGAACGCGCAATCAACGAAAGCGACCTCGGCATAAATCCTCAGAACGACGGCAAGTCCATAAGGCTTGTTTTCCCGCAGCTGACAGAGGAACGCAGACGTGACCTTCAGAAACAGGTTGCAAAGCTCGGCGAGGAAGGAAAGGTTGCCGTACGCAATATACGCAGAGAGGCAAACGAGCTTACAAAGAAAATGCAGAAGGCGTCCGAAATGACAGAGGACGAGCAGAAAACATCGGAAAAGGACATCCAGACGCTGACAGACAACTATATAAAGAAGGTTGACGAGGCTGTCGAAAAGAAGAACAAAGAGATAATGGAAATCTGAGAAAAGCATTTTAATGACCGCTCCTTAGGGGGCGGTCTGTTAAACTTGAAAAGGAACGGGCTTTGCGGCATGGCAGAGAATAATATACGTCATATTGCGTTTATAATGGACGGAAACGGCAGATGGGCGAAATCAAAGGGAATGCCAAGGGAATACGGTCATTCCGAGGGAGCGAAAAAATTCCGTGAAATCGTGCGGCATTGCGGTGACGTCGGCATAGAAAACGTCACTGTGTACGCCTTCTCGACGGAAAACTGGAAACGTCCGAAAAAGGAAGTCGACTCGATTATGAAGATAATGAAAAGCTTCATTTCCGAGGCGAAAAAGACATATAAGCGCGATAAAATGCGTATTGTTTTTATAGGCAACAAATCGGTTTTCGATGACAAGACAAAAGCTGAGCTTTGCCGTCTTGAAGAAATTACCGCTTGTTACGGCGGAAGAACTCTCTGCATTGCGCTCAATTACGGCGGCAGAGCGGAAATAGTCGACGCTGTGAACGCGCTTATCGCAAGCGGAAAGCAGAGTGTTACGGAGGATGAAATCACAGCCGCGATTTATTCGGGCGTATGTCCTCCGCCGGATATGATAGTGCGGACGGGCGGCGAGAAAAGACTTTCAAACTTTCTGCTCTGGCAATCGTCATATTCGGAGCTGTTTTTCACCGATACCCTTTGGCCCGACTTTACAACAGAAGAACTTGACGGCATAATAGCCGAATTTTCAAACAGAAAAAGAAGATACGGAGGAGTCTGATATGCTCAAAAGAATAATAACGGCGTTTGTTTGCCTTACGATTTTTGCGCCCGTGCTGATTTTTTCGGGCACGCCTGTCGGAAAGATAGTTTTCATATCGCTTCTTACCGCGCTTGCGGTTGTGGGAGTTTATGAGCTGGCGGGCTGTATAGGCGTGAGGAGGCAGTGGCTTCTGAGTATACCGTCTTATATTTTCGTCATACTTATGATGATTTTCGTGCTTTTCCTGCCCGATAAGAGCTGGATGATAAAAACGGCGTTTGCAACGGCGTTTCTCTATATATTCGTTACTTTTTCCGTTTCAATGCTTTCAAGCGGAAACGTGAGAATGTCGCAGACGGCGGAACTTGTTTCGGTTTCGGCGTATATCGCCATAGGCTTCCTCTGCATAATACTTACAAGATACGCAACGGAATCGCACATAGACGGCGACGTCAGAAAAATACTGGGCAATTACCTGTATATGCTCATATTCCTCGGCGCATGGTCGACGGATACCGGCGCATATTTTGTCGGTGTGACGATGGGCAAGCATAAGCTCATTCCCGGAGTCAGCCCCAACAAAACGGTTGAGGGGGCAATCGGAGGAGTGTTCGGATGTGCCGCGGGCTATGCGATATACGGTGCCGTGCTGACGCTTGCGTATAACGTAAAGGTGAACTGGGGAATGCTTATGCTGCTCGCGGTTATAATTGCCGTTGTCGATCAGCTCGGCGACCTTATCGCCTCGTATATCAAGCGTGAACAGGGAATAAAGGATTTCGGAACGATATTCCCGGGTCACGGCGGCGTGCTTGACCGTTTCGATTCGATAATCGCAATCGCACCTGTCATATATATTTTCTCGATGCTTGCGAGAGTGAACATATTCTCATGACGAAAAAAACAATAGCAATTCTCGGCTCAACAGGCTCAATCGGCAGACAGGCAATCGACGCGGCGAAGCACAGAGGATATAAAGTCAATGCAATGGCATTCGGCTCAAATCTTGCTCTCGGAAGAGAACAGATTAAAGATATAAAACCGGATTACTGCGCCGTTTCGGACGTTGAGACCGCAAAAATGCTTGCAGACGACGCACGCTCTGTCGGCACGAAGCTGTTTTGCGGAGCGGGATGTATCGAAGCGATGCTTTCCGAGGCAAAGAGCGATGTCTGCATAAACGGCATAGGCGGTTTTGACGGACTCCTGCCGACGGTTTCCGCAATAAAATATTGCGGAGCCATCGGTCTTGCAAACAAGGAGTCGCTTGTGGCGGCAGGGGACATTGTAAAGTCGACGGCGACGGAATACGGCAAAAAAATCATACCGGTCGACAGCGAACACAGCGCAATATTCAGATGCATAGGCGACAACCGCCGCGCTGTGAAAAAGCTGATAATAACCTGCTCCGGCGGTGCTTTTTACGGAAAAAGCCGCAAAGAGCTTGAATGGGTGACAATGGAAAGGGCACTGTCGCACCCGACATGGAAAATGGGCGCGGCGATAACCGTCAACTGTGCAACCCTGATGAACAAGGGGCTTGAAATCATTGAGGCGGCAAAACTTTTTGACGTGCCGGAAAAAGATATAGACGTTGTAATTCACAGGGAAAGCATAATACATTCCATGGTTGAATTCCGTGACGGCGCGGTGCTTGCGGAGCTTTCCGCTCCCGATATGCGACTGCCGATACAGTACGCCATGGACTATCCGGACTATGAAGAGTCGCAGGCGGAGCCGATAGATTTTGTAAAGCTCGGTAAGCTGACTTTTTCCGCTCCGGACACGAAAAACTTTCCGCTGCTCAATCTTGCGCGGTACGCACTTTCAAGGGGCGGCGTCATTCCTTGCGCGATGAACGCGGCAAACGAGGTTGCCGTCGGTGCTTTTTTGCGTGGCGAGATTAAATTTACGGATATTGACCGCACGGTCATTTCAGTCACCGAAAATTTTGAAAATATGCCCGCCGACCGCCTTGAAAACATAATCGCAGCGGACAGAGAAGCCCGCTTGCGAGCTGCGGAGATACTCAAATCAAAGTGAAATCGGAGATAAGATATGCGTTACGTTCTTTTTGCAATCCTGCTTTTCGGGGTGCTGATATTCATTCACGAGCTGGGACATTATATTTTTGCGCGGATTTTCGGCGTTACGGTTTATGAATTTGCAATCGGTATGGGTCCGAAGCTGTTATCCGTAAAATCGAAAAAAACGGGGATAGCGTATTCGCTCCGCCTGTTGCCGATAGGCGGGTTTGTCAGTATGGCGGGAGAAGACGAAGAAACAGACGACCCGAATTCCATTGGCAAAAAGCCGCTCTGGCAGAGAATCATCATAACGGCGGCGGGGTCGTTTTCAAATATACTTCTCGGAATAATAGTGATGGGGATTATGGTGCTTTCGACGTCACAGCTCTATTCGACAACCGTTGCGGGCTTTCCCGAAAATGGCGCGACCTCAAACAGCTACGGACTGAAAGAAGGCGACAGAATAATCGCCGTCGGACCGAGAAGGGTACACGTGCCTTATGACCTTTCGTATGCGATAAGTCGTTACGGCGGAGAGCCTGTCGACGTTAAAATCATACGCAACGGCGAAAAAATGACGCTTGAAAAAGTCCACTTTCCGACATACAAGCAGTCGGGTGCGACTTTCGGTCAGAGAGACTTTTACCTTGAAAAAACGGGAAAAACCTTCGGCAACATCATCAAACATACGTTTTATGAGTCGGGGGTTACGGTTCGTATGGTTTACGACTCTCTCTACGACCTTATAACCGGCAAATACGGCTTCAATGAGATGTCGGGACCTGTCGGAATCACAAAAGTGCTTGCCGAGGCGACGCAGACAAAGGATTACAATTATCTCACGATGTTGTTTATCGTGCTTGCGATGAACCTCGGAATTGTTAATCTTCTTCCTTTACCCGCACTTGACGGCGGCAGAGTATTCTTTATGCTCATAGAGCTTGTGACAAGAAGGAAAATCAATCCGAAGACAGAGGGTCTCATTCATTTTATCGGCATAATACTTCTGCTGATACTGATGTTTGCCGTCACGTGCAAGGACATAATTTATCTGGTGAAAAAGTAAATGGATTACGAGAAAATAAGAAGAAAAACAAGAGCGGTGACAATCGGCAGCGTGACGATCGGCTCGGGACACCCGATAGCCGTGCAGTCGATGCTTAATACCGATACGGCGGACGCAGAAGCCTGCATAGCGCAGGCGAGAAGATTGGAAGAGGCGGGCTGTGATATCATCCGCCTGACAGTCCCCTCCGCGGAGCATGCGGAAACTATATATAAAATGAAGCGTGCGGGGATAAAATCCCCGCTTGTTGCAGATATTCATTTTGATTACAGAGCGGCGATTGCGGCAGTTTCCGCCGGCGCAGACAAGATAAGAATAAATCCGGGAAACATCGGCTCCGACGAAAAAATAAAAGCCGTTGCCGATGAATGCCGACTGCACGGCGTGCCGATAAGAATAGGAGTGAACGGCGGGTCGCTTGAAAAGCACATTCTCGCGAAATACGGCGCTCCGACAGAGGACGCACTCTGCGAGAGTGCGCTTTATCATGCGTCGCTCCTCCGGAAATTTGATTTTGACGATATCGTAATATCAATCAAATCAAGCTCGCCGGTCATTATGACAAGAGCGACGGAAAAGCTTGCCGACGCATGCGATTATCCGCTTCACATAGGCGTTACGGAGGCGGGAAACGGAGACGAAGCGATGATAAAATCGGCAGCGGGAATAGGTGCGCTTATTGCAAACGGCATAGGCGATACCGTTCGCGTTTCTCTGACTGACGACCCCGTGAAAGAAGTTGACGCGGCAAGAAAGATATTGCGCGCGCTCGGCGTTTTTCGCGGAGGATATATAGAGGTTGTGTCATGCCCGACATGCGGCAGGACAAAAATCGACCTTATTCCGATATGTATGGCTCTCAAAAAGGAATTTGAGACTATGGACGCGGGGAAAAAGCATATAAAGGTCGCCGTGATGGGGTGCGTTGTGAACGGTCCCGGAGAGTCTGCCGACGCTGATATCGGCATTGCGGGCGGTGACGGTTGCGCCGTGCTGATTTCCCGCGGAAAAATCATCGGCAAAATAGATGAAAAAGATATTATCGGTACGCTTAAAAGAGAGGTTTTGCGACTGATAACGGAAGGATAAAGGCTGTGGAAAAAACACTTTTGCAGAGATTTGACAAGTATAATCCGAATGAGCGTTTCAGAAAAATAATGACGGACGGAATTGTAACGGCGACGCGTGTCAGCGTTGAAAGCAAGTCTGTTCTGGTTGATGTGCGTTTTCCTTATACTGTTCCGAAAAAGGATTTGCTTTATCCGCTTGAAGCTGCGATAAAAAAAGCGTATGAGCTGAAGTCCGTTATGATATTTCCGAAATACGAAGCGGAGCTTTTCGATGAGGAATACATACAGCAGATAATGGTTGAGGCTTGCAGAAGAAAGCTGATAACCGATCTGTTTCTGCGCAGAAGCAAGCAGAGACTTATTGACGGAAAGCTGATAATCGAAACGCTTTACGGCGACGGCGGCATTGCGCTTATGGAGGAAACCGGCACGGAAAAGAGCATTTCCGCAATTATTTCCGGAGAATTCGGAATAAACGTTCCGGTTGAGATAAGAGCGTCCTCGGAAAGGGACGAGCAATTTGAAAAACTCCTGATTTTTGATAACGAAACAAAGCTGACCAAATATTACGAGAAAACCGCACAGCGCATTGAAACTGAGAAAAAATGCGCAACGTCGACAGGGACGTACAGAGAAATTTCAACGGACGACGAGGGGCATATCCTTGCGGGGTTTGCGGTTTTCGATATAAGCTCGCCGGAACAGATATCGGGAAAAAATGTGGAGTCTGGCGACTTTACGCCAATCGGCGCATGCACGGAACCGAAAAAGAATATAGCGCTGATAGGCGAGATTGCGTGTATGGCTGTAAACGAAACGCGCAGAGGAAACAAGACCGTCACATTTTCGCTTACGGATTTTGAAGGCTCGGTGACCGTCAAATGCGTCGGGAAAAAAGCCGCGGAATATGCCGGACTTTCAAACGGGACAAGCGTCATTATGGAGGGCGAGCTTAAATACGACGATTACGACAGGGACCGCGAACTGACTTTTTATCCGTCCTCCGCGATGAAAGTAAAGCGGGTATTGAGACAAGACAAACACAACGGGCAGAAAAGGGTTGAGCTTCATCTGCACACGAATATGTCTATGATGGACGCAACAATGGCACCGTCGCTTGCCGTCGCAACGGCACACAGATGGGGTCACGCCGCTGTTGCCATCACCGATCACGGAAACGTTCAGGGCTTTCCGGACGCTATGAAAATGTCCGAAAAGCTCGGAATGAAGGTTATATACGGAATGGAGGGGTACCTTGTCGATGACGCCGCAAAGGCGATATTCGGCGAGGATGACACGGGATTTGATGATGAATTCGTCGTTTTTGATATAGAAACGACGGGTCTCTCCGCCATGACCTGCAAAATTACGGAAATCGGCGCGGTGCTTGTTCAGAAAGGGGAAGTACTGAAGGTCTTTTCGACGTTCGTCAACCCCGAAGGACACATTCCCGAGGAAATAACCGAATTGACGGGAATTACGGACGATATGGTTTCGGACGCGCCGTCGCAGGGCGACGCCGTCAAGGCTTTTATCGAATTTGTCGGCAAACGGACTGTCGTTGCACACAATGCAAACTTTGATATGGGATTTATCCGTCGCGCGGCGGAAAATGCGGGAATTCATTTCGACCCTCCGTATCTGGACACGCTCTCAATGTCCAGATTTCTCAATCCCGAGCTGAAAAATCACAAGCTGGACACCCTTGTCGACTTTTACCGTCTCGGTGATTTCAATCATCATCGCGCTTGTGACGACGCAGAGGTTACGGCAAAGATCTTCTGCAAAATGACGGAAAAGCTCGCAGGGGAGAGCATATATACGGTCAGACAGATGTCGGAGTCGATGGCTGAAAAAACCGATCCGCACAAGCTCCGTCCTTATCACATAATACTTCTTGTAAAAAATCCGACCGGACTTAAAAATCTTTATAAGATTGTTTCAAACGGCTATCTCAAATATTATTATCGCCACCCCAGAATTCCGAAAACCGAGCTTGTCGACTTGCGCGAGGGGCTTGTTATCGGATCGGCTTGCATTGAGGGTGAGCTTGCCTCCGCCGTGCTGGACGGCAAAGCGTGGGACGAGCTTTTGTCGATTGCGGAATTTTATGATTACCTTGAAATTCAGCCGATATGCAATAACGAATTTCTTATCGGTTCAAAGGGATTGACGCATGACGCGCTGATTGAAATAAACAAGACGATAGTCAGAATCGGCGAAACGCTCGGAAAGCCGGTTGTTGCGACGTGCGACGCTCACTATCTTGAGGATTATGACGGCATAAGCCGCAGTGTTCTTTTGCGCGGAATGGGCATGAAGGACGGCGACAGAGACAGTCATCTCTTCTTCCGCACGACGGACGAAATGCTTAAAGAGTTTTCGTATCTTGGCGAGGAAAAGGCAAGGGAAGTCGTAATTGAAAACACAAACAAAATAGCAGATCTCATCGGCACGGATATCCGTCCTTTTCCGAACGGCACCTATACGCCCAAAATGGAGGGCGCGGAAGAAGAGCTGATGGACATCTGTTATACAACGGCAAAGAGCATATACGGCGACCCGCTGCCCGATATAGTCGAAAAGAGGCTGAAAAAGGAGCTTGATTCAATCATCAGTCACGGCTTTGCCGTGCTCTATATGATAGCGAGAAAGCTCGTAAAGTACAGTGAAAGTCAGGGATATCTCGTCGGATCGAGAGGATCTGTCGGGTCATCGTTTGTTGCGTCGATGGCGGGTATTTCCGAGGTCAACCCTTTGCCACCGCATTACGTTTGCCCGAAATGCAGGCACTCGGACTTTTCAAACGAGGAGGGAGCCGGCTCCGGCTTTGATCTTCCGCCGAAAAACTGTCCGGTTTGCGGCGCAAGATACAATTCTGACGGTCACGACATACCGTTTGAGACTTTTCTCGGATTTTTCGGCGACAAATCGCCCGATATAGACCTCAACTTTTCGGGAGAGGTTCAGGGAAAAGTACATAAATACACAGAGGAGCTTTTCGGCAAGGAAAACGTTTTCCGTGCCGGAACGATAGGCACTCTCGCCGAAAAGACGGCATACGGCTTTGTCGCCGGATATTTTGACGACAAGGGAATAAAAGTAAACAAGGCGGAGATAAATCGTATTGTTTCAAAATGCGTAGGAGTAAAGCGCACGACGGGTCAGCACCCGGGAGGTATCGTCGTTGTGCCGAAGGAATATGAAATTTACGATTTCTGTCCGGTTCAGCATCCTGCGGATGACGCTTCATCGGAGATAATCACGACGCATTTCACATTCAATGATATGCACGACCTGCTTCTCAAGCTGGACGAGCTGGGTCACGATATTCCGACAAAATACAAGTATATCGAGATGTTCTCGCACACAAGCGTGCTTGACGTTCCCGTCGGCGACCCCGAGGTGTATAAGCTCTTCAATTCGACAGAGCCTCTCGGAATAAAGCCGGAGGACATTATGGGAATACAGGTCGGCACGCTCGGAATTCCCGAAAACGGCACGGACTTTGTTATCCCCGTGCTTGTCGAAGCAAAACCGAAAACCTTTGCGGATCTGCTTCAGATTATGGGACTTACGCACGGCACGGACGTTTGGTCCGGCAATGCGCAGGTGCTTATCAAAGAGGGAATATGCGAGCTGAAATCAGTCGTCGGAACGAGAGACAGCATTATGCTGCGCCTTATTCAGTACGGTCTGGACAACAAGGACGCGTTCGACATTATGGAAAAAGTCCGTAAGAACAAAAAGGGCGATCCGCTCCCCGACTGGATGATTGACAAAATGCACGAGCACAATGTCGACGAATGGTATATCGAAAGCCTTAAAAAGATAAAATACATGTTTCCGAAGGCGCACGCTGCGGCGTACGTTCTTTCGGCAATACGTATTGCATGGTATAAGGTTCATATGCCGCTTGAATTCTATTGCGCATACTTTTCCGCCGCGCCGGACGGCTTTGACGGCGAGCTTGCGGTAAAGAGCAAAAAGACGATAGAAGCCGTTCTGAAGGATCTGAAGGAAAAGGGTAACGAGCAGTCGCAGAAGGAGGCGGCGACGTATTCCGCAATGCAGCTTGCGCTTGAATTTGTGGCAAGGGGCTTTAAATTTCTTCCCGTTGACCTTTATAGGTCTGACGCAAGGCTGTTTTTGCCGGAGGACGGCGCAATAAGACTTCCGTTTTCGTCGCTTTCCGGCGTCGGAGTTGCGGCGGCACAGAACATTGTCGACGCAAGGGAAGCCGGCGGCGAATTCCTTTCCGTTGAAGAGCTGAAGCAAAGAGCGTCAGTTTCAAAATCCGTTGTTGAGATACTGGAAAAGAACGGCGTGCTGAAAAATCTTTCCGAAACAAACCAGATTACATTCGGCTTCGGTGACGACGATTTCCGCAGCTCGGTCGCTTCAAAGCAGGCTTCTTCATCCAAGTCGGACTCTGCCAAAAAATCCGCCGCAAAGCAGGAGGATTTTGAAGAAACGGCAAGCCAGCTTACTTTTTTCTGATATAATTATCGCAAAAATGCAAAAAAACTCGTGAAAAATACACATTTTTATTGCAAAAAGTATTGCAACCGCTGTATTTTTTTGCTATAATAAATAAAGTAAAGACAATCGTCCGCAGGGGACGGAAAAAAATAAAAATTTTTTGAAAGGGATTTTATTATGAACAAATCACAGCTCGTTGATGTAGTTGCAAAGAACGCAGGACTCAAAAAGAAAGAAGCAGAAGCTGCTGTAGCCGCTTTTGTAGACGCTGTTGCAGACGCTCTTATTGCAGGAGAAAAGGTTCAGGTTTCCGGACTCGGAACGTTTGAAGTAAAAACAAAGGCTGCAAGAACAGGCAGAAACCCCAAAACACAGGCGGTTATAAACATTCCCGCTTCCAAGCGTCCCGCTTTTACGGCAGGAAAGGCTCTCAAAGAGGCTCTCAACAAGTAATTCAATCTTTTCAATGCCGCCGCAAAGGCGGCTTTGAATTTTATAGGAGGAAATATGCGGCTGGATAAATATCTGAAGGTTGCAAGAATTATCAAGCGCAGAACCGTTGCAAACAACGCATGCGACGCAGAACGCGTCAAGGTCAACGGCAAGGACGCGAAGGCTTCGTATCAGGTGAAAATCGGAGATGTCATTGAGCTTACAATGGGTGACAAAACCGTCAAGGTTCGCGTGACCGATGTAAAAGAATATACAAAAAAGGACGAAGCGGCAACTCTTTATGAGCTTATAACAGAATAAAAATGTCGCCCGCGGCATATTCATTTATAAAAACAAACTCTTTTCGGAGGTCAATTTATGAATGAAGAAAGCGGAAAATCATCTCTTGCGCTCAAAGACCGCGCAGAGCTTGTAATGGACGGCATAGGCGACGTGATAAGTTTTGACGAAACTGAAATATACCTTCAGACAAACAGCGGCAAGCTGCTCATAGAGGGCACGGGACTTCATATAACAACGCTGGACGTCGCGTCCGGAAAAATGAAGGTTGAGGGACTTGTCACCGCGCTTACGTATAACGACCGTGACAATTCCAAAAAGGGCGGACTTTTCTCCCGCGGAAAATGAACGACTTCTTCTATGACTCTGCCGTAAGGGTATTTTCATTTGTGTGCCTTGGGGCTGTGCTCGGCGCAATATACGATGTTTTTCGCGTACTGCGAATTTCAAGAAAAGGCGGCAACAGCCCGTCCGGCAGGATATATGAAAAACTGAAACCGAAAAAGAAGCTGTTTTCGGGGAAAGCTGTTCCGAAATGTCTGAAATTGACGGACAACGCCCTGACATTTATTGAAGATATCCTATTCTGGCTGATTGTTTTCGTAACAGAGGCGGTGTATATTTATTATATAAACGACGGCGAAATCCGGATAGATTTTTTCGTACTTTCTCTTGCGGGCTTTATGCTTTACGGGATCAGTCTCGGAAAAATTGTGATATTTCTTTCCGGACGGATTATTTTTTTCGTTCGGTGCTTGCTTTTGCGTCTGGCGTATATTATAATATATCCTGTAAGGATTTTATGCGGATTTATCTCTGCGGCGTTTGAAAAAACCGTCAATATTATAGCGGGGGCGATTGCGGACACAAGAAGAAGGGCGTATTCAAAGCGTGAAAAGAAACGTCTGCTCGACCTTTCCGCGCGCGGATTTGAAGAAAAATAAACGGAGAAAAATATGAAAACGAAGGTAAACCTTTTTGTCAAAATAGCGCTTTCGATATTCGTCCTGTTTGCGATAATAACCGTAATGACGCTGCGTTCAAAGCTCGACGGATTGAAAGAGCAGAAAGCGGAGCTTGAAGCCGAGCTTGAAGCATATGCCGAAAAGGTTGAAGAAATGCGTTATGAGCTTTCGCTTTCTGATGAAGAATATATCGAAAAATACGCAAGGGAAGTGCTTGGCTATCATAAAAGCGGGGAGATAGTTTTCAAAAACGAAGGAGAACAATGATGCTCACGCCTTCGATACGCGATATAACTTGACAAATCTTCCGATTTGCCTTATAATGAATGTAATAAATACTGAAAGGTCTGATAAAAATGAGTGAAAATAAAGCACCGCTGGACGGAAAATATCTTATGTACAAGGGCAAGCCTCTTGTAAGGGAAAAGAACGTTATAGTTTATGGCGATATGAAGGATAAAATCTATCTTTTCCTTATGATACTTACGGAAAAAACACTTGAAGACGGCAAAACCGTTCCGGACTCAATTCTCATTCAGGTTCTTGATACCGAAGGGAAAATCATAAAGCAGGGACAGAAAAACGGTCTTTACGAAGCTATGGACATAGGCACGATATGGCTTGAAAGAGCCATTGCGGACTCAAAGAAATAATCAAAAGCAAAAAATCTGCGCATAACGCAGATTCTCATAAGGATGTTTTTAAGCATCCATCTAAATCTGCCGATTGAGAGTGCAAACAAAAACACGCAGAATTCAGAAATGAACTCTGCGTGTTTTTGTCTACATTTTTCGCCCTTGAAAAACGGTCGAAAAAATGGTATAATCAATTTCAGAAAGAATAATCTCCACGGAGGACTCGCCGTGCCATACGACAAAGAAACGTGGGATGCGCTTCAGGCGTACTATGAAACGCATGATTTTACCGGAAACATCCTTGCCTTCGATGACAAAAAATATACGCCCGCACAACTTCAGATTTATGCCAAGGCGAAAAAGTTCTTTGCACAGTTTCATCATGCGTGAAAAAGGCAAAGCGCAGAAGGAAATTGCGGAGGTGCTCGGCTATAAGACGCACAGCGCCGTGACCAAACGCCTGCAAGCTATGCGGGAGCAGTTTGAAATGTATATAAAAGAACAAGGATAAGCACATAGTCATATACAGCCCCGAGACCTTTTTACAGTCCGGGGGCTGTTTTCTGTTTGCAGTCTATCAGAAGCGTTACCGCGCATAAAAACGGGGGAATCGATATTAAGGTTCGTTCTTTATAAAATCTTAACACCATTCGTAAAAAATCTAATGCCATCTTTACGGAAAATGTGATAATATAATACCGATAAATGAAATCGAGGTATTTTGAATGGAAATACTGAAAAGAAAACTATCTTCGTTTCAAATAATATTGCTGGGGTTTGC
>JAHAZT010000046.1 GCA_018383975.1 Eubacteriales bacterium
CTCTTCTTTTTTCACTTCATTTGTCGGCAGAGAAGGGACGTATGGGGCGGGATAGGATATTTCAATGCCGTTTTTAAGGTCGTCTGGTGAAATAAATTCCTTATGCGCCATGGAATTTTCCTTGCTCATTAAAATGACCGGAGAAAACTCGGTAATAAGCTCGTATTCAATGCCTTTTTCGTTCATCATCGACTTATAATATTTATCATAGCTTTCCGCATAGCGTATTATGCCAAGCTTATAATCGTCCTGAAGAATATTTCTGACGGTGCGGAGGGCGTTCGTTTCCTTATAGAATATTTCAATTTCCGAGTCGTCTCCGATTAATTGTGAAAACTTGATAAAAGCGGCGGAAATATAACTTGACCTCGGAACGGATACTGAAAAATGCCTTTTGCTGATACTCCCGTGGCTGAACATCTCTTCAACCTCGTCGACCTGCTTTAAAATGTTTTTTGCGTAACGTATAAAAATTTCACCGTCGGAGGTGAGAAACATTCCTTTTGCGCTGCGCTCAAAAAGTGTGACGCCTATCGACGCCTCAAGCTCTTTTATGGCTCTGCTGAGTGCCGATTGACCGACATAGAGCTTGTCTGCCGCTTTGTTTATGGAGTTTGTTTCCGCTATTTCAACGGCGTATTTCATGTGCAAAAGGTTCATGCGTGCCTCCAAAATCCGATTTTTATCAGTATACCACAAAAACACTCAAAAATCAACTGCAAAATACGGATAAATAAGCTGCAAAAAGCAAAAACCGCAAAGCGTTCTGCTTTGCGGTTTTTTGTGAAAATCAGAATTCGAGTTTCTTTTCGATATAACTGCGGAGGTCTGCAATCTTTATGCGTTCCTGCTGCATTGTATCCCTGTCACGAACGGTAACGCAGCCGTCATTTTCCGAATCAAAGTCATATGTTATGCAGAACGGCGTTCCGATTTCATCTTCTCTGCGATATCTCTTACCGATTGAACCCGTCTCGTCGAAATCCGTAGGGAAGTATTTGGCAAGCTCATTGTGTATTTCAACGGCTTTGTCGCTGAGCTTCTTTGAAAGGGGAAGTACAGCCGCTTTGAAGGGCGCAAGTGCCGGATGCAGATGAAGCACCGTGCGTACATCGCCTTCGCCGATTTCTTCCTCGTCATAAGCGTCGCAAAGGAAAGCAAGGAACGAGCGTTCAACGCCGAGCGACGGCTCGATGACATAGGGGATATATCTTTCGTTTTTATCGGGATCGAAGTACGTAAGATCCTTT
This sequence comes from Eubacteriales bacterium, assembly GCA_018383975.1. Taxonomy (GTDB): domain Bacteria; phylum Bacillota; class Clostridia; order Oscillospirales; family CAG-272; genus CAG-841. The sequence continues at coordinate 1,251 of JAHAZT010000046.1, forward strand.
CCGGATGTATTCTGATGCTGTGTGAGATCGTAGTCCGTTCTGTCTGCGACGCCCCAGAGCTCGCCCCAGCCGAACGGAAAGAGGAATTCAAAGTCAGTTGTTGCCTTTGAATAGAAACAAAGCTCCTCGGGGTCGTGATCGCGAAGGCGGAGATGATCTTCCGTCATACCGAGAGAGAGAAGCCAGTTCTTGCAGAACGAACGCCAGTAGGCAAACCATTCAAGATCCGTTCCCGGCTGACAGAAAAATTCAAGCTCCATCTGCTCAAATTCGCGAACGCGGAAAATAAAGTTTCCGGGGGTTATTTCGTTACGGAACGATTTACCTATCTGTCCGATACCGAACGGAAGCTTTTTGCGGGTCGTGCGCTGAACATTTGTGAAGTTGACAAATATACCTTGCGCCGTTTCGGGACGAAGATAGACGGTGTTTTTTGCGTCCTCCGTAACGCCCTGAAACGTTTTGAACATAAGATTGAATTGACGGATGTCTGTAAAATTGTGTTTACCGCATGAAGGGCAGGGGATGTTGTGTTCTTCAATAAACTCCTTCATTTCAGCCTGCGTGAAAGCGTCGATGGGCTTATTGAGCGTTACGCCTGTTTCTGCGCAATAATCTTCAATGAGCTTGTCCGCACGGAAACGCTCCTTACACTCGCGGCAGTCCATGAGCGGATCGGAGAAGCCTCCGAGATGTCCGGAAGCTACCCATGTCTGCGGGTTCATAAGAATAGCGGCGTCAAGACCGACGTTATACGGGCTTTCTTGAACGAACTTCTTCCACCAAGCCTTTTTGATGTTATTTTTCATTTCAACGCCGAGCGGACCGTAATCCCATGTGTTTGCAAGTCCGCCGTAAATTTCGGAGCCTGCGAATACAAAGCCTCTGTTTTTGCAGAGTGCAACAAGCTTTTCCATTGTTTTTTGTGACTGTTCCATAACTGAATTTATCCTTTGCAATTAAATATTTTTTTGTTTATCCATATATGTCTGGAGAATAATTTCCGCGGCGAGCGAATCGACTTTTTCCTTGCGCTTTTTACCGAAAACGCCTGTCTCCGTCAGTATTTCGTGCGCCTGAACCGTTGTTCGTCTTTCGTCAATCATAACAACGGGAATATCCGTACGCGCCATGAGCATTTGCGCAAAATCCTTGCACGCCTGCGCCCGCGGTCCTTCCGTTCCGTTCATATTTATGGGCTTGCCGAGAACCATAAGTCCGACTCCCATTTCTTTTGCTTTGGCAACGATTTCATCAGCCGCCTTTTCCGGATTATAGCTCTTTATACAGCCCGCCCCGACGGCAATCAATCCGAGATCGTCCGAATAGGCAAGACCTGTGCGGGCGTCGCCATAATCTATTCCGAGAAGCTTTACCATACCCGTGTATTTATTCCTTTTTGCGAAATATATTCTTCAACCTCTTTTTTCGAGGGAACCTTTTCAAGAACACCGTCATGGGCCTTTGTCAGAAGACTTGTGACTCCGGCATATATGCACGCACTGACGATATTCTTTGTTTCAAGGTATTCGGCAATGAACGCACCGACATATGTCGGATTCATTTTTCCTTCGGACGCATCACTCGGCGTCGGAACGGTTATTTTCTGATAAGAATTGCCGTCATAAACAAGCGCGGTATCGTTTCCGACCTGAATTATATAATATTTCGATGGTATTTTGGACTTGAGAGATATAAGTGCGCGGACAATTCTGTCCTCTGAGGTGAGATAAAAGCCTGTCATTTTTGAAAGCGTTTCATCGGAGATTATAAAGACCTTTATGCCCTTGAAATCCGAGAGAGGAAGAGCGGATGCAGCGGAATTATAATCGACTATCATATCAATTCCTCTTTCCATTGCCGCATTGCAGGCATAAAGTGCAAGTGTATCTCTTCCGCGCGGATCGGTTACCGTCTGATGAGGAGTTTCCTTGATTTTTTCTGTGTCGGACTTCAATCCTTCGCTTTCTGTATTTTCATCGACAGCGTCATCATTTTCCGGAATTTGAAAAGCAGACTTTACATTATTTTCTTCCGCGCAGAAAAGCTCGTCCTGTGGTACAAGAAAAACATCGGGGCATACTCCGAACGCCTCGTCAACGTCGCTTTTTGAAAAAAATCGGTTTGCGCCCTTTGAAATATAATGCTCGGTTTCACTGTTTTCACCGTAAAGTGTTATTGCGAAACCGGTTTGCGTGTCCTCCGGAAAGGTTATCATGTCGGTGTTAAGACCGTTGTTTTCGTAATAATCCTTGAGCCTTTTCCCGTTTGAATCCTTTGCGAGTTTTGAGCAAAATACGCATTTTCCGCCCATTTTGCCGACGGTAACCGCGGCGGCAGCGGTCATTCCGAAAGGATGAAAGCCGTATTTATCGCCGTGTGTAACATTTCCGTTTTTGAGTCGGTTGTCCGTTTCCATTTCAAGATTCATATAACTTTCGCCGATAATAAGAACTTTTCTTTTTGAATTACTGTTCAAATCAAACACCGTCCTTTGCATAAAATAATACAGCTTATTATACTATGAAAATACGCTTTTGTAAATAGATGAAGAAAAAAACTTGAAAATTATCCCCAAAGCCCTAAAAGGGTATTGAAAAACAGTCCGGTTTTTGTTATAATAATTACCGAAAATGAAGAAAGATTGCGGGCTTTTCACGGTCATAATATAAAATTACCTGCACGGAGGCAAATATGGATTTTGGATTCGGATTTGGAATATTCGGAGCGATGTTTTT
>JAHAZT010000002.1 GCA_018383975.1 Eubacteriales bacterium
GGAGGACGTTATTTACGTCAGCTTGCCGGTCGGCAAAAATGCAGAGGGAAGATTTGTATTTACGGATTATCCCTACTGGGACAAATCCGAATGATGCTTTCGTTATTCATCTGCGCGATATAACCGAAAAAAAGGAGCGGGAATCCGCTCCTTTAATAAAAGTATAAATTTTACTCAAACCAATTATTGAAGTTTCTTTTGCTTTCGTTTTTTCAAAGTGCAAATCAAAAAGGAGCGGAAATCCGCTCCTTTGATGAAATTATAAATTTTGCTCAAACCAATTATTGAAGTTTCTTTTGCCTACTTTTCTTTTCAAAGAAAAGTACGGTGCCTACTTTTCTTTTCAAAGAAAAGTACGGTCAGCTTTTCGGGATATAGATTGTAAGAACGCCCGAAAGGGAATTCATTTCGTCCTCGGAAAGATCCGGCGAGCCGACCTTTGAAACGTTGAATGCGCGGAACCTGAAATCGTCCCACCAGCCCTCCGTGACGAGGACGACATTTTCGGAGGTTTCCGCCGGACGCTTGGAGGCGGCGGTTCCGACAAAGGAATTCACCCAGCCCTCCGGACGGTACTGATAGCCCTCATCGACGATTATCACACTGCCGACGGGAAGCTCCTTCTTCGCAAGCACTCTTGAAGCCGCGAATTTTTTTATGTTTGCGTCATTTACGCCGGTGAGCTTGCTCCGGACTTTCATTCCCGCAAGTCTGGAAAAATGATATGCATAGGGAACAAGGTCAAGCTCGATTGCCGTGAACTTTTCGGGGTCGAGACCGAGTTTTTCAAGGTCGGCTTTTTTCTGTGCCTCGTCAACATCGCCGTTGACGGTTGACCTTGTAACCTCAAAAGGATATGCGCAGGCGTAATTCACAGCCTCCTTTGCGGCTTTGACGGTCGCATTGCCGAAAACGTAGCCGTAATCGGCTGGAATGTATGATATTTCCGAGAGGTCGGCTCCCGTAAGAGCCTTGAGCCATGTCAGAGCGGCGGTGTATCTGCCCGCATCGTACGAAAGATGATATCCGTCGCGGGTGAGATTGTCGCCTATGAAGCTCGTGCGCAGATTCTGAATTGCGGTGCCGGAGGGGATTATTCCGTCAAAATCGTCGGCGTGCTTATTGAGCACCGTGCTCTGCACGGCTCCGCAAATGCTTTTATACATTGTCTGCTGATCGTTGCCGTATCTGGCAAAGTCGGCGTGCGTCGAATTGCCCTGATATGCCCATGTCATATGCCAGACGAGCTTTGCGTTCGGACGCGCCTTTCTGACGGCGGCAATTATCGTCGAAAGATACGGCTCGTATGAGTTTTCAATGCCGCTGTATCCGCTTGCCTGCTGAATTGTTATGCAGTCCCAGTCGGCATATTTCAGTCCGTCGGCAATGGTTGCGCCCTTGCGGGTTGTCCATTTTCCGTCTCTGTTTATATAGAATTCATATGCCGCCTGCCCCGTGCCGACGTTGCCGGCGTGTCTTTCAAGCGAGCAGCCGCCTATATAAAGATTTCCCAGAATGATTTCCGTATATCCGGCGTCCTTTGCAAGCCCGTAAAGATACTGCATTGCGTCGACGGAGAAACTGTTTCCGATTGCGAGAACCTTGAAGGATTTGCCTTCGGGCAGGATTGCCGGCTTTTCGATTATCGGCTTTTCCGTCGTCTGCGCGGCTGTCGTCTGCGTCGTTGACGGTTGAGTTGTCTGTGCCGGCGTCGTCTGCGTGGTTGTCTGCGCTTCTTCGGCGGTTGAGCTTGTCGCGGAGACTTTTCCGGACGTGCCGCTTGTCGATTTATTGCCGGACGTGGTTGTCGTTTCCTTGTCGGAAGAGCCGCACGATATGAGCGCGGCGACGGAGCATATCACTGCAACGATTAAAACAAACGATAATATCTTCTTCATTTTGTCCCCCTAAAACAAATGCCGTCAGAAATGACGGCATTTGCTGAATTATTGTTTACTGTTCTTCTTTTTTCTTTCCTATGACGAGAGCCGCGCCGATTACGCCGATTACGGCAAACGAAGCGCCTGCTCCGATTATTGATTTACAGCCGCCGGAGGAGCCGGTGCCTGTTGTTGTAGTGCCGCCGGAGGAGCCGGTGCCTGTTGTTTCCGTTGCCGCAGGTGTCGTCGTTGCGAGAGGAGCGGGCTCATCGCCTTCCCATCTCGCATAAATCGTAACGGTGCCGGCGTCATAGATTGGCTCATCGAATACGAATTCCGTTGTGAACTGCGGGTCTGTATACCAGCCGACGAAGGTCTTGCCGCCGTTGTCTTCAAGCGCGGGCTGTGTGAACGATTCGCCGGCCTTTATGGCGAAGACTTCGTATTTTGCTTTTGCGTTGACGATCTTGAGCATTACGGCGTCATCGTTTGCGATCCATCTCGCATAGAGATATACGGGCTCGCAATCGTCCTTTGTCGTTGCCATGTTGTAAGGAGATGTGCAGTCGACGTCGTAATACCAGCCGCCGAACTTTTCAAGGCTCTTTTCCATGGGGAAGCTGTATTTCAGCGTTTCTCCGCACTTGACTGTCACTTCATACGGTCTGTTTGCCTTGGTCATTCCCTTATAGAGATAAACGGAATAGTCATCCGTTCTGATCGTCGGCGGAGCCTTTGTATAGAGCTTCAGCTCGCGGAAGGACTCTCCGTTCGAGCCTTTTGCCGTGATTTTTGCGTAATAGGTCGACTTGCTGTCAAGTCCCGTGAAATCGAACGAGAACGAACCGTTTTCCTCGGGCTTTGCATAAAGCGTTGCGACGGGATCCGAATAGTCGGTTTTCTTTGAAATGACCGCCGTAATCATATTGAGCGAGCCGCAGTTGAGCTCGGTAATCTTGCCGACTACGGAGGCGGTATCAAGAGTTGTTGTGCTTGACAGCTTGAAGTCAACGGGGACGGCAACCGTGCCGGTGACCTTTATCTGCATTTCGTTTCCGCATTCGGAGAGCATTTCAATCTTGAGATTGAGCTTCTCTGCCTGCTCATCGGAGAGGAGCGTATGCCATGTGTCGCTTCCGATAAACTTAAATTTGCGGCAATCGAAGAGGTTTTTGCCCTCCTTGCTGCTCCAGGTGTCATAAGCGCTGCCGCCGGTATTGCCGTTAGGATAAAGCGGGGTGAGACCGGGGGCGTGAGGCGCACCCTTTGTATAGCAGTTCGGGACAAGGAACCCGTTCATTATGGATTCGTCAACGTGCCAGATCTGAATACCCTTTGCGGCACCGGGGATTGCGTCATATGTTGAAGGGTCCTTTGTGTATCTGTTTTCTATAAGGTAGTATTCCTTCGGGTTTCCCGTGTTTATTTTTATAATGTTGTATTCGCCCTTGTCGCTTTCGCGCGAATAAAGGGTGTAGGTTCCGTCCTGCGCAACCTCGGCTTTCTCAAAGCCGTAATCGATGAGATAGTAAGGGTCGATTGCAGAGGGTGCTGTAAGCGCTCTTACTCCCTTGAGAGTTCCGAGCCCCGAGCCGGTGCCCTGAAGCGCGATATCGCCGGGACCGCCGCACCATACGGCGTTTGTTCCTCTTGTGTAGAGGTCGTTTGCGCCGAGAACGTGACCGAGCTCATGAGCAATTGTTCCGAAGCCGATGGGCTTGCCGTCATAGCTCATTTCGCCGACAACGCAGTATTTCGCCTCGTCCTTGCGAGCCATAACGCGCACTCCGTTTATGGGTGCGTACCAGTCTGTGCCGGGGCTCTGGAAGCTGTGCATACCCCAGATGTTATAGCCTGTGGGGGAATAGTCGATTTTCGTGCTGCGTCCGCCGCAGATGAAAAGCACCGTGAGCTCGTCCCAGCTGATACCGCCGTCGCCGTTCTTATCGAATTTGGAAAAGTCCACGAATTCAGCCGCCGCCTGGAGAGCGGGAATTCTTGCCGCGCCTATCGAAGCGGGCTGACCGCTGATTGCACCGGGGTGCTGCATATTGAGCGTTACGTAGACAATGCCGTTATTTTCTTCGCCGTATGTCTCCTCTGCGGGAGTCCACCAGAAATTGCCCTTTGACATCAGCTTGAAATAGTTCTTCATTGTGTTGCCTTCGTCGCCGAACAGAGAGTTCGCCCAATAGGACTCTTCCGAATGAGCCCATTGCTCCTTGTATGCGTCCGATGTTTTTACCGTCGTGTTTTTGCCTTCCTTATAGGCATCTTTTCCGTCGCCGTCGGCGTCGAAACTGATGACTAATACGAGAAGCGGAATAGGCTTGTAGCCCTCATAGCCGCTTTTGATTTCGGTATAGTTGTATTCCTCCATTGCGTCTGCCGCAGATACCGTCATAAGAGCGGCGCAAAGCACAAACACAACGGCAACAATAACCGATAATGCTTTTTTAAGCATAGGTGTTTCCTCCTGTAAATATAAACTCTTCTGTAAAGTCTGAATAATTATATCATACATGCGCGGGAATTGCAACTGTCAAATTGATAATATTTTCTGAAGATTTTATGGCGTTTCATACAAAAATCGCCCCTCTGCAAAGCCTTTTTGCAGGGGGACGATGCTTGTTTATACAATCATTTCCAAAGCTTCGGAGGATAATTTCCGATGGCGCGCTGCTCCTTTATGAAGCGCGAGAACGCTTCGCTGTCGTCGCGATACGTCACGCCCATCCATTTTGAAGGCGTTTCAAAAAGTCTGACGTCGCATTCGCCGCTTTCGATGAGCGACTGCACGGCGGAGGGAAGATAAAATTCGCATTTTGAAAGATTGCTTTTGTTTTTGCGGAGGAACTCCTCAAACAGCTTTTTCAGCTTTCCCGTAAACGACGGCGTGAAGCCGAAGCAATTCATTGAAACGGTGCAGTCGAGGGGGAGGACGGTTTTTGAGCCGTCGTCCTCGGTGTTTACGGCGACGTCGCCTTCGCGCGTGATTTTGGTCTTTTCGTCAAGCGAAACGAGATATCCGTTTTCCGTTCTGCAAATGCCTCTTGAAACGGAGCCGTTTTCGCTGAGGGTGTTTTTCAGTCTGTATGCGACGGAGCAGTAATGACTCTTTTCGTCGTCCTTTGCCGTTCTGAGAAAGTCGGCGAGAATGCGAAGGGTTTCAAAGCCGTAAAAATCGTCCGCATTGACAACGCCGAAATTATCGCCGATATCGCCCGTGCACATAATCGCCTGCGCCGTGCCCCACGGCTTTTTTCTGCCCTCGGGGAAAGAAAAACCGTCCGGCAGGTCAAAGGTCTGATAGACATATTCGACCTTCACTCCGCTTCCGCGTATTCTTGAGCCGATCGTCTCCTCAAAAATTTCCCTGTGCTCTTCTCTTATTATAAATACCACGCGGTCAAAGCCGGCGCGAACCGCGTCGAATACAGTAAAGTCGATAACAAATTCTCCGTTTTCGGTGAGCGGGGTGAGCTGTTTTATGCCGCCGAAGCGACTTCCCATTCCCGCCGCAAGAATGACAAGCGTCATAATAAAACCTCCGTAAAGATATTTTTCGGGTGCAATGTTTATTGTATCATATGCAAAACGATTTTTCAAGTGAGAATATTAAAAGGGCGTTGCGCATATTGATAATCATAAGGATATCGGGGGTGATATTTTGAAAAAGGTTGCGGTTTTGCTTTTGCTTGCGGTTATTATGCTCTTTTTCGCGTCATGCGCGCAGACTTCGGACATGATGGGGTTGCTTTCATATCAGAGCGCGGACTTTTCCGCCGTTCTCCGCGCGGAGGACGGCAGGGAATACGCCTTTTCAAGGTCGGAGGGAAAAACGGAAATTTCAATCGGCGACGCCGTATACGTCCCGACGGAAAACGGCGTGACGCTCACCGTCTGCAAAATGAAAACGGAGCTTGCGTCTCTGCCGCCGGCAATCGGAGCGGTTGCCGCCGTGTTTGCCTTTGAGCCGGACTGGGTATGGAAAATAGAAAGGTCGACCGTCGGCGGAGCGGACGTTTATATCTGCCGCTCGGAGGATGGAAGCGTTTATATCGAAGCCGGCTCGCTTTTGCCGTGCCGCGCGGAAAAGGACGGAAAAATATTCGATATAAAATCGTTTGAAGTAATAAAAAAAGCTCCCGCGGAATAAACATTCCGTGAGAAACTCAAAGGAGGAGATTTTATGTTCATATACACCATGCGCGCGCAGACGATAAAATTCATAGCCGCCGTAACGCTTGCAATCGGCGTGATGATAACGCTCGTCGCGCTCATTCCCAAATATGACGTTTCCGCGTCGGCAAAGGGAATAAATTATTCGGGGATATATTCAAACAGCGACAGGATAGCCTTTATTTCCGCCCTCGGCTGGAAGGTGGACGAAAATCCGACAGAGGAGGTGCAGGTGACCGTCCCCGCCGAGTTTGACGCCGTCTACGCCGGCTATAACGAAATGCAGAAGGAGCAGGGACTCAGCCTCGCGCCCTACAAGGGCAAGGAAGTGACGAGATATACATATAAGGTCACGAATTACGAGGGCTATGAGGGCGAGGTTTATATAAACCTTCTGGTTTACAGGAGCAAAATAATAGGCGGAGACGTATGCTCCGCCGACAGCTCGGGATTTATTCACGGCTTTTCAAAGGACGTAAAATACAACGCCTGACCGTCAACTGTCGCTGTGATAGCGACGGAATTCGCCTCTTCTGCGCTTGACCCACGCAACAAAAGCGTCGAGAGCCTCGTCGCTTATCATGCGGACGTCGTAATACGTTGAATAGAAGCTGGTGAACGAGTCGCCGTGATATTTTGTCATAAAGTCCTTCGTGACAAATTCTATGTAATCCGCTTTTTTGACAAGGGGATAATAATAACGCATTTTGCCCTTCTTTTCGGAATAGACAAAGCCCTTTTCGGCAAGGCGCGTCAGCATTGTAATAAGGGCGGGAACCGGCCAGCCGCGCTCCGTGCCGAGCTGGTCCATTATCATGGTTGTTGTGACGGGGGGCGTGTTGTCCCAAACGACCTTCATCACGTCAAATTCTGTATCCGGAAGCTTTTTCACTGAAAAGTTCACTCCTAACTGAAATCAAAAATGCGCACCTGCGACTGAAAAATGTACGTTTGTATTATACAGGAGTATAACATAAAAGTCAATAATTTTGCAATATTTTTTGCGAAAAAAGCGAAAAAACTTTGTAAAAAGGCAAAAAACACGTGATTTTGCCCGTCATCTGCCCGCCTGCCGACGAAAAAACGCATTTGAACGGCTTTTGCGGGCGCAGCTCTGCGATATGGAAAGCCGCTCCGTCCGGAGCGGCTTTTTTATGCGCGTTTTTGCTTTTCCGGAAAACAAAAACGCTCCCCGAAACCGAAAAAATCAATATATTTCGCAGATTTTATCGGCTGCGGAGCGGAGAAGGTATTGAAAGAAGCAAAAAGCTGTGATAAAATGATTAAAAAAAGAAATAATCGGAGAGAATTATGCTGGAATTTAATTCCATAACCTATAAAACCGCGGCGAGAGTCCGCTCGTGCTATCGCGGCTGCGAATACAGAGTCAGCGATTATTCGCTCGGAATGAAGCTTATGTGGAAGACGTATTTTCATCCGGAGGTTGCCTTTGCGTGCGGCTGTATGATAGTCAAAAACACGTTCGGAGGGAAGACCCGCTTTGATTATCCCGTGCCCGAAACGGAGGACGCCGATATAAACGCTGCGCTGACCGAAATCGAAAGATACTGCATGGAAAAATACATTCCGCTCGTGTTTTATGCCGTCCCCGAGGACAAGGTCGGCGCTCTGACGGCAAGATACAGACGTTGCCGCACGGAGTCGACGGTGTTTTCCGATGAATATATGTACAATGCGGGCGATATGATCAGCTTTTCCGGCAAGCATTATTCGGGACAGAGAAATCATATAAACAAATTTTATAAGCTCTTTCCGAAGGCAAAATTCCGTCCTCTGACTCCTGCCGACAGACCGGAGACGGAGAGATTTTTTGAAAGATTCACATACAGCTCCGAAAAAACGGGGAGAGGCGCGGAAACGGAACTGAAAAGGGCGAAGGAAACGCTCATGCGCGATATTTCGTGGGGCTGCGGCGGCTGTATGGAGCTGGACGGAAAAATAATTGCGCTCTCGCTCGGAGAAATATGCGGCGACACGATGATAATTCATATAGAAAAGGCGCTTCACGAGTATGAAGGGGTGTACCCTGCGACGGTTTCCGCCTTTGCCGAGAGATTTTGCGGCGGCGTGAAATATATCAATCGCGAGGAGGACACGGGAGACAGCGGTCTGCGCCGCTCGAAAATGCAGTACCGACCGAAATTCATGCAGAAAAAATATGACGTTTACGTTGAAACCGAGCTTTGCGCATGGGAAAAAATCCCCACATTGAAGACCGAAAGGCTGACGCTCTCTCCGCTGACGGATTCGGAATCGGAAGAATATTTCAGGCTCTGCACGGACGATGACAGAAACCGCTATTGGGGGTACGACTATCGCGACGATTGCAAAAATCCCGACGTCGGATATTTCACGGAGGTTGCAAGATCCGATTTCGCAAGCGGAACCGCGGTGAATTTTGCCATAAAATACGGCAGGAAATTCATAGGAGAGGTTATACTTTACGATTTTGACTATCACGGCGGAGCGCAGGTGGGCGTCAGGGTTGTGCGCGGATGCGACGGCAGAGGCTTCGGAAAGGAATCCGTCTCGGCGGTGACGGAGGAAGCGCTGTACGGGCTCGGGCTATCCGTTGTGTATGCAAAATGCTATAAGGAAAATATCAAATCGCAGAGGATGCTTTCCGCATGCATGCAGAAAACGGGCGAGGACGGAGAATTCGTGTATTTTGAGCGTCGGATATAAAAAAGTCCCGCGCGGCGGGCATTTCCGATGTATTATACAAACGTATGAAACGGACGGAGAATTGACGGATGAAATACGATTATGTTCTTTTTGACCTTGACGGAACGCTGACCGACCCCGCTGTCGGCATAACGGAAAGCGTGATATACGCGCTTGAAAAATCCGGCGTGACGTCTCCCGAAAGGGAATCGCTTTATAAATTCATAGGTCCGCCGCTGATGTATTCGTTCAGAGAATACTGCGGCATGACGGAGGAGGAGGCGGCGCGCGCCGTTGGATATTATCGCGAAAGATTTTCCTCTGTCGGACTTTTTGAAAACGAAATATATTCCGGCGTCGGGGAGCTTTTGTCGCGCCTGAAAAGCGACGGAACGAAAATCATCCTCGCGACCTCAAAGCCGGACGTGTATTCCGAAAGAATTCTTGAGCATTTCGATATAAGAAAATATTTTTTCTTTGTCGCGGGGAACACCCTCTCGGAAAGCCGACCGGAAAAGGAGGACGTCATCGCTTATGCCGTCGGAAGCTGCGGAATTGAGGATACGTCGCGCGCGGTTATGGTCGGCGACAGGAAATACGATATTCTCGGCGGAAAGAAATTCGGCATGAAAACCGTCGGCGTCACATACGGATACGGCGGCGCGGAGGAGCTTTGCGAAGCCGGTGCGGACGAACTCGCGGACAGCGTTTCCGCTCTTGAAAAAATTTTGCGTCCGCATGGAAAAAACGCAGAAAGCGTCACAATGTGACAGAGAAAATGTTAATATAAATATTGACTTTTTTCTGTTTGTGGTGTAAAATGGTATATGGATAAAGATGGATTGGAGGATAGCTTTGTGAACAAGAAAAAACAAACCAAAATCATTGCAATAGTGATTGCGTCGTTGCTTGCGATCGGAATGCTTATCCCGGCGGCGATGTATATCTTTGCGGCTGATGAAAAACCGCAGAGAACATCTGAAGTGCCGCTTCTCGTGATAATAGCCAATTTCGATGCAAACGTCAACGGGCAGAACGATTACGATTCCGAACAGAGCGACCGGCTGTTCGCAGACAAGGATTCAAAATACTTCGGCGAGCAATGGGCAAAGACGACCGTTGAAGACTGCTATAACACCTTCTTCGGCGACGGAACAGGCTCGGTTGCGGATTATTTTAATGAGATTTCATGCGGCGCCCTCAAATATATTCCGGCAAAAATAGATAAAAAAGAGGATGCGGGCGTAGTCAATGACGGAGTCCTCTCCGTCACGATAAAGGGCAAGCATCCGAGCGCATACAGACAGATCAGCCCCGGAACATATAAAATGTACCGTGTGAAAATGATAGACGAGGCGATTGAGCTTGCAAACGCGTATGTCGATTTTTCCGTGTTTGACAAAAATTCGGACGGGAAAATCTATCCGCACGAGCTTCGCATTGTCGTTATCAATCCGGGCTATGACGAGGACGCGGTGAGCGTTGACACCGTCATTCCGGACGATATTCATTTCGGCTCCGTAAAGGATATATGCAAGAGAGACTTTGAATATGACAATATAAAGATTACCTCCGGAAACAGTTACAACGTTGTCTCCCTGCCCGAATATTTCACACCGGATACCCCCGCGGGCGTCGGCAATTTTGCCTATCAGGTGATGCGCCTTATGGGCGGTGCCGATATCGGCAATAACGGCATAGACGAAACGGGTCACGCGGTTACCGTCGACGGATGGCCGCTCTCCTACAATATGTCCCTGCTTTGCGACGGATACAAGCTTGACAGCGGCAAGACGCCGTCATATGCGGATCCGTACACAAGAATAAGAACGGGGCTTTCCGCAGTCGAAGAGCTGACAATCGACGGCGAGTTTACGCTGTATTCAACGAAGTCCGGAAAATACAACGTGCTCCGTATTCCGACGCCGGACTCCGAGGAGTATTTCCTTGTTGAGCTTCGTCGGCGCGAAGGATTTGATAAATACGTTTCCTCCGGTGACTGTAACGGCGGCATAATGGTATGGCATATAGACGAATCAATAAACTCTTCAAAATATGAAGAAGGCTATTCGTGCACGTCGGTTGCCGTCGACGGCGCAAGGCATGAGCCGGGAATCGTTCCGCTTGTGAGAACGGGCTGGAACAGAGCCGGCAACAGGCTTGAAACAATATCGGCGGATAACCCCTTCTATTATATTTCGGACGACAAATCCACCGCCGTTTTCGATTCATCGAAATTCAGCGGCGCGATATACGGCGGCATCACGCTCAATTCGTATCCCGAAGGCTGGGACACGAGAAGAGGATACAATGTCAGAATAGAAGTCCTTTCCGAGGACGAGGACTCCGTGAAGATAAAGGTTCAGAGAAGCCAGTATGTATATTTGCCGCTTCTGACGGCGGAATGCAACATTGCGGAAAAGAACGCCGTGACGATATCCGCCAATATTTACAGGGAATTCGGCGAAGCGCTCTCCGGCTGCGGCATTATAATCTCCAAGGAAGCCGACCCCACCGAAAAGAACGGCATCGTCATGACGGCGGTCACCGATGAAAACAGAAACTTCTATGCCCGCTTTGAAGGTCTTGACGCAGGCGAAAAATATTATTTCAAGGCGTATGCGACCACAAAGAGCGGAACGTCATATTCGGACGTCGGCTCGTTTGAAACGGGACGTCTGCGCGATTATTATCTCTGCTATATGTACAGAAATATCACTGCCGACGAATCGCCGATAGTCGTCAAATGCACGACGGATAAGCCTGTATCATATGATTTCCCGATGACGAAAGCCGGATACCGCTTTATCGGCTGGTATACCGACGCCGGACTTACGAAGGCATATGACATGAGCACAATCAAAACGGACGTGAACACCGATATATCCCTCTATGCAAAATGGGAAAAGGAATCGACGACAACGACAACCACCGTTACCACGGAAACAACGCCCGTCGTAACGACGACGGTTCCGTCCGTGACGACAACGACAACGACGGCACCGGCGGTGACGACGGTTACAACAACGTCAACCTCCGCAAAGGAGACGGTGACGACGGATGCTCCGCAGACAACAACCGACGCGACCGTCCGGCCGGACGACGGAGGAATCAACAAGAACATTCTTATAGTTGTCCTCTGCGTTGCGATTGTCGTTATATGCGTGGCGTTCATAACGACGATCGGCTTTATGAGAAAAAAGAGCAGATAATTGCAAAAAGCGATAACAAAACCCTGCCGCAAGGCAGGGTTTTGTGTTTTATAAAAGCGAATTTATGTCGTTTTCCGTGAAAATTTTTATCCCGTTTCCGGATAGGAGAGATACGGTAACTCCGTCGCCGTCCGTAAGTGTGCCGGAAAAGGTGCCGTCATATATGCGTCCCGCGCCGCAGGAGGGGCTTTTCGCTTTCATAAGGGCGATTGAGATGCCGAACCTCCGGCAAAGCGAAAGCGCGACCTCCGCGCCCTTTCTGTATTCTGCCGTAACGTCGACGTCGTCGCGACGGACGACTTTTTCGCCCTTTCTTTCTGCGGGGATTCTCGGCGTCGGCAATCCGCCCTCCTGTTCGGGGCAGACAGGGACGATAGTATATTTTTCTTTCAGCTTTTCGATGATTGTGCCGTCGAGCGGGACGCTTTTTCCGTCGTAACGGCAGGGCTCGCCGAGAAGGCACATGCTGATGAGAAGATACGGTTTATTCATACTGTGCCTCACTTTTTCTCAACGAGATAGAAGAACGGCGACGAAGGAGAATTGACTATATGAAACTCCGAACAGCAGATTTTCTTTCTGTCATATGACGAAAGCAGCCCGCGGACGGCGTTGCCCTCAATCGTTCCCTCGGCGTGACCGGGGTAAACGGCGATGAGAAGCGCACCGTCCGGCGCAAGAAGCTCCGTGCCGGCGATTATCGCGGCAATGGACGATTCGTGCTTTGTCGTTATGCTTTTGTCGCCGCCGGGAAGATAGCCGAGATTGAACATTCCGACGCATATCGGCTCGTGAACATAATTTTTGACGTTTGCGTGGGAGTCTAAAATGAGCGTTACGTTTTCTGCGCCGTTTTCGGCGAGAAGACGGGAGGTACTGTCGAGCGCCTGCTGTTGAATATCAAATGCGTAGACTTTTCCGTCCGCGCCGACATTCTGCGAAAGCCAGAGCGTGTCGTGACCGTTGCCCATGGTAAAATCGACAGCCACCCCGCCGCGCACAATGTGCGGCAAAACGAGCGATTTTTCAATTTCAAGCAGATCTATCATATGATTTCCTCCTCAAAAATCCCGATCAGCGTTTCTTTTCCGGCTGCGAGTCTGCCTGTCAGCATAAGGTCGCTGCCGCCGCATTTGCCCTTGCCCTTTTCGCAGATTATTTTTGCATATTGCCGCAGCGGCACTTTTCTTGAAACGCATACAACGGAAAATCCGCCGTCCGTTTCGGAGAGAGCGGCAAACACTCTGCATTTTTCGGCGCAGAGGTTGCAGAGATAGCGCAAATCGTCGGTCGCAAAACCGTCCACGGCGATGCAGACGTTTTTATCGGGACTGTCAATCCCTGCCGCAATCGCCTCCGCAAGCCGTTTTTTTGCTTCGGAAAATTCGCGCTTTGCCTGCACAAGCGCGCTTGACAGAGAAGCGACGGCGTCCGCTGTTTCCTCCTGCGGAACACAGAGCAGACGGGATATCCGCTCCTCTCTTGAAATTCTGTTTCTGAAGTCGTCGAGAGCGTCAAAGCCGCACTTCATTCTGATGCGGATACCGCCTTTATAATGGATAAATCCGAGAATTTTTATCATTCCGACCTCGCCCGTTCTTTCAACGTGAGGAGCGCAGCATGCGCAAAGGTCGACTCCCTCTATTTCAACAATTCTCACTCTGCCGTCAAGCTCGCCCTTGCTGCGGTAGTCAAGAGCGGCAAGCGCGCTTTCGGAGGGATAATACGCCTTTACGGCGACGTTTTTTGCCGATATTTCATTTGCCTCGTCTTCAACCTCTTTCATCTGCTCCGGAGTTATGACGCCGTCAAAATCAAAGGTCATTTCTCTTTCGCCGATATGAAAACCGACGTTGGAAAATCCGAAACGTCTGTGCATTACGGATGAAACGATATGCTCGCCCGTGTGATTTTGCATTCTGCGGTATCTGGGGGCATAGTCGAGACGGGCGGAATACCTTTTGCCGACTTCAAGCGGGGAGCCGGAAATATGGACTATGCGGTCGCCGTCATAGACGGTATCCGTGATAACCGCGTCGCCTATCGTTCCCGTATCGCCGCATTGTCCCGCGCTTTCGGGGAAAAATGCGGTTTTGTCCGTTTCGATGAGATATTTTCCGTCCGAGAGGTCACAACGCAGAACAAGGCAGTCAAAATCCTTTATTCTGCCTGATATATCATATAATTTTTCCGTCATAATAAGCTCTTTTCGGTTTGTTTGATACAGTCATTGTATCACAGATTATAAAATATCGCAAGAGGGAAATGCTCTTATCGTGTTGACAAAAATGCGCTTTGAGGTTAGAATAGAGACGTAAAAAATCAGAAAAGAGGGCAGAAAAATGCCTGTTGAAAACGAAATATCGAAAATTGACAAAAATTTTGAAGAGGTCAGAAGCGAGAACGGGCTTGTTTTCCGTGACGCAAACGATTCACCCTTTGCGATATATGGGCTGTTGCGGGAAACAAACGGATTTACCCGCGTGCCCGCCTTCGTCGCAGACAAGGTCAGCGATGGGGTTTCCGTCCTTGCGAAGAATTCCGCCGGCGGCAGGGTGCGCTTCGCCACCGACTCTGATGTCATAGCCGTGCGCTGTCATATGCCGCAAAGCTGGCGGATGGCGCATATGACCGACGTCGGCTCCGCAGGCTTCGACCTTTACGAATACAGGGACGGCAAGCAGTATTTTGTCGGCGCGCTCGTCCCCGCGCGGGCAAGGGAGGAGGATATGACCCTGACCATAAACCTGCCGGAAAGCCGCATGCGGGACATCGTGCTCGATATGCCGCTGTTTTCAACGGTAACCTCGCTTGAAATCGGAATAAAGGAGGGAAGCGCCCTCAGGAAGGGAAGCGGATACCGTCACGACACGCCGATTGTTTTTTACGGCTCGTCCATAACGCACGGCGCGTGCGCGTCAAGACCGGGACTTTGCTATGAAGCGATTATCTCCCGCCGCTTTGACACGGATTTTATCAATCTCGGTTTTTCCGGCGGCGCAAAAGGCGAGGACGAAATTATGAATTATATTTCGGGACTGCCCATGTCCGTTTTCGTATATGACTATGATTACAACGCCCCGTCGCCGGAGCATCTTGAAAGGACGCATTTCAGAGGCTATGAGACCGTCAGGAGAGCGCATCCGACCGTTCCGATAATAATGGCGTCCGCGCCGGGATTTTCAAACCCCTCGCGTGACGGAAAAGCCCGTCGGGACGTGATATCCGCGAGTTACGAAAGAGCGCGCTCGCAGGGGGATGAAAACGTATATTTTGTCGACGGCGAAAAGGTTTTCACAACGTTTTTCGATGACGGCAGAACTGTTGACGGCACCCATCCGAACGATGTCGGATTTGAAATAATGGCGAAGGCCTTCGGAGATATAATCGAAAAGCTGATATGAAAAAGAGCCGCCCGACGGGCGGCTCCTTGTCTTAATAAGGACTTATTTCAAGCGACTCGTCATCCGAGCCCTTTTCAATTCCGCGGATTACGGCATAGTAGCCGTAATCATCGCTTACGCGGACAAAAATTCTTTCGCCGGACTTCTTTCCGAGAAGCGCTTTTCCTATCGGCGATTCCTTGCTGATAAGGTTTTTCAGAGAGTTCTGGCGGAGAGTTGTGACAATGGTTATCGTCATTTCCTCGTCGTCATCCTCTACATAAAGCGTTACCGTATCAAACAGACCGACGGAATTCTCCTCCGACTTCGGCTCTATGACAATCGCCGTATCTATCATTCTTTGCAGATAGTTTATTCTGCTGATGTTTTTGTTCATTTCGCGTCTTGCGGCGTGATACTCAAAATTCTCGCTCAGATCTCCGAGCTCGCGTGCCTGACGCACCTCCTCGCGCAAAGTCGGCGCAAGAACATTACGGCGATACTCAATCTCTTCCTGCATTTTCTTTATGTCCACTTTTGTAAGCTCGTCGTGCATAATAAATCACCTTCCTTGCCACCTATTATACGACCGTCGACGCGATTTTGCAACAGCCAAAAGAAAAATATTTATTTTTTTGCAAAAGGCTCGTTTTCCTGCGGAGTCTTTTGCGTTTTTATCCGCCGCGACGGCAAACGCGTCTGACGGATAAAATAAAAAAACGGCGCTTTGAACGCCGTTTTTCGTATTTTGTAATTATTTTGTGTGTGCGGAAACGTATTCGACAATGTCGTTTACCGTTATAAAGGTGTGGATTTCGTCCTCTTCGATATCAATATCGTAAACTTCCATAATTCTGCCGCCAAGCTCATAAAGCTCAAGCGAGCTGATTCCGAGGTCAGCTTCGAGGTTTGCCTCCGGTGTGATCTGATCTTCGGGTATCGAAAGGGTTTCCGTCATAATGGATTTTATTTCGTCAAACATTTTAATGCTCTCTTTCCCGGCTCCTGCCGAACAAAAATGATTATTTTACTTTGTAGCGCATTATCTTTCTCGACGTTGTTTTTTCAAATTCCGTTTCGCGGATTTCAACGTTGGGAATGTGCTTGAATATGGGAAGCTTTTTGTTTACATTATCGACTTCCTCGCGGATTTTTGCCTCAATCTCTTCTTTTGTCGCGCCTTCAAACTTTTCATAATTGGGGTAACAGATTGCCCAGATTGCGGTTTCGCCGGCTTCGTTCTTTCTGCCGATGACAACACATTCCGCAATATATTCGCTCTGACCGAGATATTCTTCAAGCTCTTCGGGGAAGATATTCTTTCCGTTTGAAAGAATGATTACGTTCTTCTTTCTTCCCGTTATGAAGATGAAGTCGTCATTATCTATATACCCGATGTCGCCGGTTCTGAACCAGCCATCCTCCGTAAACGCCTCTGCAGTAGCCTCGGGGTTTTTATAGTAGCCCTTCATAACGGCGTCGCCGCGTGTGACGATCTCTCCCGTTTCGTCTTCGGGAGAAGCTTTGTCGATTCTGACCTCCATATGCGGGACTCTCATTCCGCAGGAATGGTGCTTGCGCCAGTGCATCGGGTTTGCCGCGACGAGAGGAGAACACTCCGTTATTCCGTAGCCCTCGCAGATTTTGATGCCGAAGGCGTCAAAGTCGTTGATAAGCTCCGAGCGGAGCGGTGCGCCGCCGCAGACGATATACTGAAGTCTGCCGCCGAAGGCGTCAAGAATGTCCTTGAATAGCGCTCTTCTGCGGTCGATACCGATTTTGCGAAGCGCATTTGATATTTTTATCGCCGTTTTTACGGTTTTCGTTTTGCCCTTTTTTGCAATCTCCGCCCAGATTCTCTTGTGCATCGTTTCGACATAAAGAGGAACGAGAACGAGCGCGGTGGGCTGATATTTTGCAAAGTTGCGCAGTGTGTTCTTTATGGAGTCGTTTATGACGGTTGTCGCGCCGGTGTTCGGGAGCGCGAGCTGCGCGCACGTGAATTCATATGCATGGTGGAAGGGAAGAACGGAAACGTATCTGTCATCCTTTGCGCATCCCATAATTGCGCACGAGTCAAGCGTTGCCGTCACAAGGTTTCTCTGCGAAAGCATAACGCCCTTGCTTGTGCCCGTCGTGCCGGACGTAAAGAGTATTGCGCAGGTCTTGTCAAGGTCGACCTTGTAATTTTCCGCCGTTCTGTCGCCGTTTTCATATGCTTTTTTGCCGAGCTCAAAGAAATCGGCAAAGCGCATGAATCTTTCGTCCCGCGGGAAATCGTCTCCGGCATAATCAAAGCAGATGAAATATTTAACGTCGGGAAGTTCGTCCTTTGCGCCATAAACCTTGTGATGTATGGATGACGTATAGAAAACGACGTTCGTTTCACAGAGCTTCACAAAGCCCGCAAACTGCTCTGCCGATATGTCCTTGTCGAGAGGAACGATTATTCCGCCTGCGGATATCGTTGCGATATATGCCGCGGCATAATCGGGATGGGATTCGCCGGATACGACGCACGTCGGCTCCTTTAAGCCGAGAGCCGTCAGACCCGAGGAAATGTAATTGACGTGATCGAGCATGTCGCGGTATGTTACGACAGCCTCCGTCTTTGTAACCTTGTCGTTATAGATATATCTTTCTTTATCTCCGTATCTTTCGGCTTGCTTGACGACGCCGTCATACAGAGAGGCCATGCTGGACACGGTTTGTGCAGGTTGTGTTTTTTTCATTAAATATACCCCTTCCGTTCTGTTTTTTGCAAGACTATAC
>JAHAZT010000004.1 GCA_018383975.1 Eubacteriales bacterium
GGCTCCCTTGTGTAAAGGGAGCTCCGCCGCAGGCGGTGAGGGATTGTTTTTTACAACCCTTCCACCACTTCGTGGTCCCCCTCCCCTTACACAGGGGAGGCATAAAACTCCGCACAAACTTCCCGATAACCGAAGTTTCTTTTGCCTTTTTTGCAAGCCCCGTCTGTGCAGATAATTAAAACTCTGTATATCGTCCCCGATAACCAAAGTTTCTTTTGCCTACTTTTCTTTTCAAAGAAAAGTATGGTCAAAGAAAAGTAGGTTATTTTGCGATGAAGAGGGTGACGATGATGCCGACGGCAATCATTGCGAGCGTACCGATAATAACGGTCAGCACGCTGTCGTCGGAGCCGTACTGCTTCTGAGCGCGGAAAAGCGAGTCTTCCGGGATATAGAAGCGGGTGTTTTCATCAATGATTGCCTTTTTGTTGTTTTCTTCGGAGAGGGCTTCACCGGGATTGACAGTCTTTATGATCCTTTTCAGCGATGACGACCCCTTATAAAGTGAGATTGCCGTTGTATTTCCCTCCTGACCCAACTCGGAGAGGGTTTTTGACGTCTCCTCGGAGGTTGCCTCTGCGTCGATTATGGCGCGGACGAGCGCCCCGATAATTCTTTTGTTGCAGAAAACGATAATAAACGCGATTATCACGCCCGCAATCAGCATCCATACTATGAAAGGAAGCGAAAAATTGCTTGTGCGGGCAGCGGCGGAGAGAGCGGCACCCATATCAGCCGATTCTGTCCGTTCCGACGTACTTGCGGAGCACTTCGGGAACGGTTACGCTGCCGTCCGCATTCTGATTCTGCTCAACGAGAGCGGGGAGAATACGGCTTGTTGCAAGTCCGGAGCCGTTGAGAGTGTGACAATATTCGATTCTGCCGCTGTCATCACGCTTGAAGCGTATCGCTCCGCGGCGTGCCTGATAGTCACGCGCGTTTGAAACGGAACTGACTTCCTTGTAGCCGTTCATGGACGGTATCTGAATTTCGATGTCATATGTGCGCGCCATGGACGCAGAGCAGTCGCCTGCCGCGAGCTTGACCGTGCGGAAATGGAAGCCGAGACCCTTTACAAGTCCCTCTGCGCAGGAAACAAGCTCTTCAAAGGCTCTGTCGCTGTCCTCGGGGAGAGTGTACTGAACCATTTCAACCTTATTGAACTGATGTCCGCGAACCATTCCGCGCTCGTCGGCACGATAGCTTCCCGCTTCCCTGCGGAAGCAGGGCGTGTAACTGATGTACTTCTTCGGAAGCTCGGACTCTTTGAGAATTTCGTCACGGTGGAGCGAAACGAGAGCGGTTTCGGCTGTCGGCAACATAAAACGGCGACGCTCGTCCTCCGCAACGTCAAGCCAGTAAACCTCGTCTTCGAATTTCGGGAACTGACCTGCCGTAAGTCCGCATTCGTAACCGAGCATATGCGGAACGAGAACAAGCTCAAAGCCGTTGTTCAGGTGCGTGTCGATAAAATAATTGAGGAGCGCCCATTCAAGCCTTGCGCCCATGCCCCTGTATATCCAGAAGCCGTTGCCGGAGAGTTTTACGCCGCGCGGATAGTCGATAAGACCGAGAGAGGTGCAGAGGTCGACGTGATTTTTCGGCTCAAAATCAAATTTTCTCGGCTCGCCGAAGTAATAAAGCGGCTGATTGTTTTCTTTTCCGCCGGCGACAAGGTCGGGGTCGGGCAGGTTCGGGAATGAGAGCATAATGGAGGTGTATTCGGTTTCAACCTGCTTCAGCTCCTCCTCCTGCTCCTTGACCTTTGCTCCGAGTTCCTTCATCTGAGCAAAAATCGGCGCGCAGTCCTTCCCTTCTTTTTTGTAGACGGGAACGAGTTTTGTCGTCTTGTTCTGCTCGGCTTTGAGGCTTTCGCTGGACGAGATAAGCTCGCGACGCTTTGCGTCAAGCTCAATTACTCTGTAAATATCGGCTTCCGCTTCTCTGCCCTTTGCGCGGAGACGGTCGATAACGTTCTGCGGATTTTCCTTTATAAGTTTGATGTCAAGCATTTTTCTATATCCTTTCTTTTATTAAAGAGAATTTACAAATTCATCGCCGCAAAGCAGTCGCAGAACGGTTTCAAGGTCATTGTTGTCCGAAAAGCCGATCGTTATGCTGCTTTTTACGCCGTTTTGTTTTATTTTTACAGTCCTGCCTATTTTTTCTTGTATTGCGGTTTCAAGTGCTTTTGTATAGTCGATGGGAGGCAGTTCTTTTTCGGGCTTCGGACCTGCCAGAAGCTGCTTTACGAGCTTTTCCGTCTCGCGGACGGACAGTTCCCCTTCGGCAACCTTTTCCGCCGCCGCTTTCAGCTTTTCGCCGTCCTTTATTCCGAGAAGAACCTTTGCGTGCCCGGAGGAGAGCTTCCCTGCCGCCAGCATTGACAAAACAGCGTCCGGAAGGTCAAGCAGGCGGAGAGAGTTTGTAACGGAGCTGCGACTCTTCCCTATCTGCTCCGCGACCTCCTCCTGCGTCAGCCCGTACTGGTCAATCAGCGCGGCGTACGCCTGCGCTTCTTCAACGGGATTGAGGTCGGAACGCTGAATATTTTCAACAAGCGCAATTTCCGCCGCTTTTTTGTCATCCGCGCTGATAATTATAACAGGTATTTCCGAAAGTCCTGCCATTCTTGCCGCGCGCCAACGCCTTTCGCCGGCGATTATAACGTATCTTTCCCCCACTCTGCGGACAGTTATCGGGGAGATTACGCCGTATTTTACGATTGAATCCGACAGAGCCTCAAGCTCTTCCGTCGGAAATTGCTTTCTCGGCTGTTCCCTGTTCGGCTCGACGTCATTTATGCGCACGGAGGTTATGCTGTCTCCCGACGGCGAATAGTCGCTGTCGACAAGGATTGCGTCAAGTCCTCTGCCAAGCCCCGTAAGTTTCGGTTTTCCCATTTTTGTCCCCTTTCTACGTTCTTTCAAGCAGTTCGGCTACGATATCATCGTATGCGGAGCTGCCTTTTGAATATTTATCATAATACTGTATCGGCATTCCGAAGCTCGGCGCCTCGCTCAGGCGAACGTTGCGCGAAATGGGCGTCGAAAAGAGCTTGTCCGCGTAATGCTTTTTAAGCTCGTCCAGCACCTGCACGGAGAGGTTCAGTCTGCCGTTGTGCATTGTTATGAGAATTCCCACAAGCGAAAGGTCGGGATTATAAAGTCTTTTTACCTGTTTGACGGTCGAAAGTATCTGCGTCAGCCCTTCAAGCGAAAAATATTCGCATTGCATCGGCACGATTACTCCGTCGCTCGCCGTTAATGCGTTTATCGTCAGCATTCCGAGCGACGGCGGACAGTCGATGAAAATATAATCATACTCATTTTTGACGCTTTCAATGGCGTTTTTCAGGCGAAAAGCCCTGTCTTCAAGGTCGGCAAGCTCAAGCTCGGCAGCCGCAAGCGGCATGCTTGACGGCAAAACAGAAAGATTTTGGTAATCCGTTTTAATTATTGCGTCCTCGGCTCTCGCCCTGCCGATTAAAATATCATAAGTGGTTGCGCCTATGCGGTTGCGACGTATTCCGACCCCGCTTGAAGCGTTTCCCTGCGGGTCACAGTCCAGAAGCAGCGTTTTTTTGCCCTTCAGACCGGTTCCCGCGGCGATATTTATGGCAGAAGTCGTCTTTCCGACCCCGCCCTTCTGATTTGCAAACGATATAATTTTCGCCATTGGCGCCTCTCCTTTGCTTCTTCGGGTAATGACAAAATTATATCACTTTGATGGCTTAAAGTCAAGTATAATCGGGAAAAACATATTCTTAAACAGACAGTGACATAAGAAAAACGTCCGTATTTTTCTTAAAATAAAACGTTCCACGTGGAACGTCGCGGTTTTGCTTGCCGCTTGGGGTTCCACGTGGAACGTTTTCGCCACGTCTCGCTTATATAGGAGGAGATTTGGGTACGGTGATGATAAGAACGGTGTCGCTTCCTTCGTCACGCGTGCCGCACGACACGGCAATTCCGCTTTGGTTCATCAAATCGACCGCGTGATACACGGAATTGAAGAAAAACCTTGCGTCTTTTATGGCAATTTTGCTTTTTGCCGACGGAGAGGCGTCGGATCTGACAATTTGCCTTGCCGGAGCGTCGGCACAGGCGATGGCTTTTTGCGGCGACGAAATTTCAGCCGCACTTGGGGGTTGTGCGAACGAAATTATACAAGGAAGCCGTTCAAGCTCTGCAATAAGTGCGGCGCGGAAGATTTTTTCACCCGAAAGGAGCATAAATTTGTTTTCGCTTTCGGGAATAACGGCAACCGTGACGGGAAAACCTATTCCGTGACGCAAAAATTTTCGCGCGATGGCACAAAGCTCGCTGTCGGAATAATTTCCGGGCTTTCGGAGGGGGTCCGGAAAAATATCGGCGAGCTTCACAAGGCGGACGTCATTTGCTTCGGAAGGGACAAAAGCGAGCGACGACTGTTGACCTTCGCGTGACGGCTTGTCCATTCGTATCACCTCCTTGCGAAAATAATATCACGTCCGAAAACAAAAAGCACGAAAATCCCGCCGTCGAAAAGCGGAGCTTCGTGCCGATGTTTTTTGTTTATGACCGCATCAGAGCGGATTTTTTGTTATCTGGGCGTATCTTCGGGGATAAATCTCCGGAGTTTTTGAATTTTTTTCTATTATGAGCAGGTGTCTGTCCGAAGAGATGATGTCTCCGCCTGAAATTTCCCGCAGAGAAATGAATTTATCCTCTTTAAGTCTGCCGCCGAGCGTTTTAATCGCTTCCGAAGCCTGCGTCAGCTCCTCGGAGCCGTTTTTTCCTTTGAGCGCGCAAAAAATCCCGCCGGCTTTGACAAACGGAAGGCAAAGCTCCGAAAGCACGGGCATTGCCGCGACGGCGCGTGCCGTCACGACGTCAAAGCGCTCTCTGTATTTTTTGTCCTTTGAAAGCTCCTCGGCGCGCCCCGAAACGACTTTCAGATTGCCGAGTCCGATTTTTTCCGCACATTCGCAGACAAAGTCCGTCTTTTTCGCCGTCGAGTCCATTGCGAGAACGGTTATATCCGGTCTTGTGACGGCATATGCAAGCGCCAGAATTCCGCCGCCCGTGCCGACGTCGAGCAGGGAAGCGCCCTGCGGAATGAGGTCGACAGCCGTCAGCGCGTCCACCCAGTGCCGCGCGATAAACTCATTTTCCGAGCATATGGCGGTCAGGTTCATAACCTTGTTTTTTTCAAGGATTATATTCATCGCGTCGAACATTTGTTTATATTGATTTTCCTGTAACCGCAAGGACAATCCGTTCAATGCAAACATTTGTTTGAGAACGCTTTCAAATTCCGGAAGGGTCATTTTTTCTCCTCTCTTTTGCCGCCTCTGCGACGGTCGGACGATATTGAATCGAGGTAAATAAGCAGAACGGCGATGTCCGCCGGACTTACTCCGGAAATTCTTGAAGCCTCGCCGATGCTCGCCGGCTTGTGCGCGTCGAGCTTCTGCGCCGCCTCCGTGCTCAGCCCTCTGATTTTGAGAAAGTCTGTTTCCGGCGGAAGCAATCTTTTTTCGAGTTTTTCAAATTTTTCCGCCTCCGCGAGCTGTTTTTTGATGTAGCCGTCGTATTTTATGTCCGTGACAGCCGTAAAAATGACGTCATCCGGCAGGGAAGGGCGATTTTTATCGACGGGGGCAAGCATTTCATAGGTTACGGTCGGTCGTCTTATCGCTTCTGCAAGGCGCAGCCCCGTTCTGACGGGCGTTTCACCCGCATTTTCAAGGATCTCGTTCAGCTCCGCCGTCGGCGAAAGCACGGTTGACGTCAGTCTTTCCTCTTCTTTTTCTATAAGCGACTGTTTTTCTTTGAATTTTGCGTATCTTTCCTCGCTTATCAGCCCGATTTCGTGCCCCAACTCCGTCAATCGCCTGTCTGCGTTGTCCTGTCTGAGCAGAAGCCGGAATTCGGAGCGCGACGTCATCATTCTGTACGGCTCGTTTGTGCCTTTTATGACGAGGTCGTCTATCAAGGTCCCGATGTACGAGCTGTGACGGGGAAGTGAAATGCCCTCCTCGCCCTTTATATAGCGCGCGGCGTTGATGCCTGCGATAAGTCCCTGCGCCGCCGCCTCCTCATAGCCGGACGTTCCGTTGAACTGTCCCGCGCCGAAAAGTCCGTCGACAGCCTTGAATTCCAGCGTATGAAGGAGCTGGGTCGGGTCGATACAGTCATATTCGATAGCATACGCGCTGCGCATGGTTTCCGCGTGCTCAAAGCCTTTCATAGACCGCAGCATTTTCAGCTGAACGTCTGCCGGCATGGACGAAGAAAAGCCTTGCAGATACATTTCGCCCGTGGTTGCGCCCGTCGGCTCGACAAAGAGCTGATGGCGCGTTTTTTCGGGAAAACGGACGACTTTATCTTCAATGCTCGGGCAATATCTCGGTCCGATACCCTTGATTTCGCCGCTGTAAAGCGGCGATCGGTGTATATTTTCTCTGATTATTCTGTGAGTTTCCTCGTTTGTGTAAGCGATGTAGCAGGGAAGATCCGGTCGACTTAAAAGCGTTGTCGGGTCGGTGTCCGCGCTGTACGGCTTCATAGGGGTTTCGCCGTCCTGCC
Organism: Eubacteriales bacterium; assembly: GCA_018383975.1. Taxonomy (GTDB): domain Bacteria; phylum Bacillota; class Clostridia; order Oscillospirales; family CAG-272; genus CAG-841. Next base: position 6,573 of record JAHAZT010000004.1, read on the forward strand.
TTTCGAGGACGGAAAAATCAATGCTGCGGGCGTCGATTCTCGGCGGAGTGCCGGTTTTGAAGCGGAGAAACCGCAAACCGAGTTTTTCAAGCGACTCCGTAAGTCCGATTGCGGCGTGCATGCCGTCGGGACCGGAGGAATACATAACCTCGCCGATGATTACCCTTGAATCGAGGTAAGTTCCGGAGCATATAACGGCGGCTTTTACGTTCCAGACGCCGGAAAGCCTTGTAACGACGGAGCAAACCCTCGGTTTGCAGTCGATATTTTCAGTCCTGATCTCGCGAATTTCCGCCTGAACAAGACGGAGGTTATCCGTATGCTCGATGGTTTCCTTCATTACGCGCTGATAAAGTCGCCTGTCCGCCTGCACCCGCTTTGACTGCACGGCGGGTCCCTTGCTCGAATTGAGAATTCTGTCCTGAAGCATAACCTTGTCCGCCGCTCTGCCCATTTCGCCGCCGAGCGCGTCGATTTCAAACACAAGCTGACCTTTTCCCGTGCCGCCTATGGACGGGTTGCACGGCATATTTGCAACGGCGTCGTTCGATATTGTGAAAAGTACGGTGTCGATTCCCATTCTTGCGCACGCAAGAGCGGCTTCAACACCTGCGTGTCCCGCGCCGATGACGGCGACGTCCGCTGTACCTGCAAGATATTCCATATAAACAGTCCTTTATTTGTGATATTTTCCGCCCGCCGCGATATTTTCCGCGCGATATATCTGTTCAAGGAGCAGAATCCGCGCAAAGCGATGGGTAAACGTCATTTTTGAAAGCGAAAGCCGGAAGTCGCAAACCTTTTTAACCTCCTCCGAAAGTCCGAAAGCCCCGCCGATTATAAACGAGATCTGCGAAAAGCCGCTGTTTTCGGCGTTTTTGATAAGCGACGAAAATTCCTCGGAGGAGAGTTGTTTTCCCTCCACGCACAGCGCAATTTTCATGCTTTTCCGCGGCAGGACGGCAAGTATTCTTTCGCCTTCTTTTTTCATTGCGGCTTCTGTCTGCGCCTGCGACGGGTCATCGGGGAGTTTTTCCTCTTTTATTTCCGTGCAGACGAGGCGACAATAGGCGGAGAGGCGCTTTTCGTATTCCGCAACCGCCGCAAGAAGATAATTTTCCCTGATATTGCCTACGTAAATAAGATTTATCGTTGTCATTTTATAATAAGCTCCGTTCTTTTGTCCGGCGAGGCGACAGCAATCGAAAGATCGGGAAAATCCGATACTGCGGAGCGGACGGTGTCCAGCGCCAGAGCGGGAGTATTGTTTTCCTTTGAAAGATGACCGAGAAGAAGACTTTTCGTCCCGTTTTCCGCAAGGAAGTGCGCAAGCTCGCCCGCGGCGACGTTTGAAAGATGTCCCCCCTCCGAGCGGATACGCTCTTTGAGGTAAAAAGGGTAAGGTCCCATCATCAGCATGCCGACATCGTGATTTGCTTCTATCACGGACGCGTCACAGCCGGAAAGCGCGTCGCGGACGGACGGCAGAATACAGCCCATATCCGTCACATAGCCGATTTTTCTTTCGTCTGCCTCTATTATGTAGCCGACGGAAGCGGCGCTGTCGTGCGGAGTCATAAATGCCGATACCGAAATATCGCCGACTCTGACGGAAAACTCTCCGTTATAAAGATAAAGACTTTGCAGAATGGCGGAGGACGGGTCGTGTATCAGCGCCCTTGCGGATTTTTCCTGCATATGAACCGGTATATGATGATATTTTGAGATTATTTCAAGCCCTTTCGTGTGGTCGCAATGCTCGTGCGTGACAAACACCGCATTGATATCGGAAAGGGAAAAACCCAGTCCGCACAAGGCTTTTTCAACGCATCGCGCGCTGACTCCGCAATCTATGAGAATATTTGTTTCTTCCGTGTGAGCGAAAAAGCAGTTTCCCGTCGACCCCGAAAAAAGTGTATACGCTTTCAAGACGAAAATCCTTTCTTTATCAGTTCAAACCACCACGAGGCAAGCTCGCAGAAGATGGGAACGATGAGCGCGATTACTATCAGCGAAAGAATTTTGACGGCTTTTTTGCGCTTCGGTACGCTTTCAAGAAATTTTGTCTTTCTTTCTGGCGACCATTCGTCCGGAAGGTCGGCTTCCGTCGGTATTTCGCCGCGGCTCATTCCGGAATTGACAAGCGCCATCGTGCCGAGGAGAACCGCGGAAAGTATCGTATAAATCTCAATAACGGGGATATATATCTGTCTGCCCGCCTTTTCGGAAAGGATGACGGAAAGCTCCGTCAGTCCGAAGTATATAACCGTCGACAGAACCGAAGCCAGAATAACCGCGACAAGCAATTTCACGTTCAGCGGCTTTTTCGGCGATTTATCGGACGTTACCTTGTTTTTTCTGTTTTTCTTTGCCATTATATCACCTTCACCGCGCCGACGGGACGAACCATCAGCCTTACAGCCGAGCCTTTTCCGAAGGCACATTCCATGGCGCGTATAAATTTTTCTTCTTTATCTGCAGGAACGAACACCTGCGCCGTTCCGGCAAAGCCGCCGCCGTGAACACGGCAGGCGCCGTCACCCTCCATAACGCTTTCCGCTATGGCGCACGCAAGCCCGATACCCTGTTCGGAGGGGGCTTTTGTCGAATAATAATTCTGGAGGACCGTCGCAGAGGAGCGACCGGACTCGTTTATAACGGAAAGGAAGCCCTTTATATCGCCTTTCGCAATATATTCCGATATGCGGCAGACTCTTTCGTTTTCGGAAATGAAATGGAGCGCGCGCAGAACGGCTCTGTCGCCGACGACTTTTCGGAGCTCGCCGGTGCGGTCGATTATTTCGTCTTTTGTCAGTCCGCAGAGAACGTCGCGACCGAAAAAGCGGGCAACCGCCTTCATTTCCGCGGGAACGGAGGCGTAATCGTCGTTAAGATCCGCATGGCTTCCGCCTGTATTGACGATATAAAGCGAATAGCCGTATTTTTCGGGAGAGAAATCAAGCCTTTCGGTTTCGGGATTTTTCGGGTCGGCAAAGTTTATGTGAACAAAGCCGCCCGCGGCACATGCAATCTGATCCATAAGTCCGCAGGGCTTGCCGAAAAACCTGTTCTCGGCATATTGAGATATCATGGAAATTTTCGTAAAATCGTATTTTCCGCCGTTGTAAAGATGATTTTCGATCGTTCCTATCATATCCTCAAACGCAGCCGATGAGGAAAGTCCGCTTCCCTTGAGAATTTTTGAGGTCGTATACGCGCAGAAGCCGCCCGCCGTGCCGCCGTCTTTAACAATACCGTCACAAACGCCGCGGATGAGCGCGGAGGAACGGAATTTCTCGCTTTCGACGGGTTCAAGGGAGGAAATATCGACCTTGTCCTCGTCAAAGCCCTCGCTTTTTACTCTTATAAGGGTGCCGATTGTCTTTTTCGCAACGGCAATGATGTCAAGATCTATTGAAGCGGCGACGACCTGCCCGTGGTTATGGTCGGTATGATTTCCGCAGATTTCGCTTCTTCCCGCAACGGAAAAGACGGAAAAATCGTCCGTCTCTCCGTAGAGGGAGAAAAACCTGCGGACAGCAGATATATATCTTTCGACAGCCGCCTCCGTATCGGCATACATTCCCGAAACGGCGGGAATAAGGCGCTCTCTGAGCTTATTTTCATCAAACATATCAAAAATCTCCGTGGTTTCTGTTCTTATATCGGTATTATAACACTCAAAACAAAAACTTTCAATTATTTTTCGTAAAAACCTCTTTACTTCCGTGAAAAATAGTGTTAAAATCAATTGTAACGCAAAAATATGCGATATAGTTTACGGAGGAACGAAAATGCTGGACAGTGTGGATAAGAAAATACTCGCTTGCCTGAGCGAAAATTCAAGGATGAATTCGTCTGCGATAGGCGCGAAAGTGAATATGTCGGTATCGGCTGTTATCGAAAGAATCAAACGTCTTGAATCGACGGGAATCATAAAAAGCTATACGGTCATAATCGACCCGTCAAAAATAGGCAGGGAGCTGCTCGCATTCATCGACGTCAGCACGGACTATCTCCCCGGCGTCAGCGCGACGGGCGCAATGGATGAATTCGCCGCGAATCATCCGGAGGTTATGGAGTGTCACGTTGTGACAGGCAACAGCGACTTTCTCCTGAAAGTCTGCACGGATACGACAAAATCTCTTGAAAGGCTCCTCGACGATCTGAAAAGAGTCAAGGGCGTTTCGTCGACGAGAACGTCGATTGTAATGTCCAGCGTCAAAAACCGCGTCTCGCCGGTCGACCCCGGAGACGAAAAACTCTGAAACAAACGCAAAAAGCCGCCGTCGGGCGGCTTTTTTGAGAGAAGAGAAAAAATCGAAGAAAGAAAATCGAAGAGAAGTGGTGCGCCTGCGGCGCGAGGAGATCAAAATGGCGGCGCATATGCCGGCATCTTCTCGTTTTTGCGTTTTTTGTCGCACTGTGTAACAA
>JAHAZT010000048.1 GCA_018383975.1 Eubacteriales bacterium
ACGATTGATAACGACATAACCTCCACCGATTATACAATCGGTTTTGACACGGCAATGAACACGGTCATCGCTATGGTTGACCGCCTCCGCGACACCTGCGAATCGCACGCGCGCTGCGATGTTGTTGAGGTTATGGGTCGCTGGGCAGGACATATTGCGCTCCGCACAGGCATCGCAACCGGCGCAACGGCTATCGCAATTCCCGAAATCCCGTTCGATGAGGACAAGGCGATCGAGGACATAAAGCGGGCAAGAGCCGGCGGCAAGAGGGCGTTTATCGTCATCGTTTCCGAGGGACTTCCCGGTTATGCGGAACAGCTCGCAAAGACCATTCAGGACAAAACCGGCGTAGAAACGAAGTTTGCCCGTCTTGCGCACGTTCAGCGCGGCGGCTCGCCCACTCTCCTTGACAGACTCACCGCTTCCGAAATGGGCGTTTATGCCGTTGACCAGCTTCTCGCAGGTCATTCCGACCTCGTTGTCTGCAAGGTTGACGACAAAATCTGCTGCACGGATATCAAATATGCGCTGACGGTTGACAGAATGTTCAAAAAGAAAATCACTCCCGAAGAAATCGCCGCGCTCTCTCCCGAGGACAAGGCGTCTATGGAGGCGCGCTGCGCAAAGGTGCTTTCCGGTATGCAGCGTCTTTACGAAATCGCCGACGAAATCCAATAACCTACTTTTCTTTGACCGTACTTTTCTTTGAAAAGAAAAGTAGGCAAAAGAAACTTTAATAATCGGGAAGTTTGTACAGAGTTTTAATTTTCTGCACAGACGGGGCTTGCCAAAAAGGCAAAAGAAACTTCGGTTATCGGGAATAATTAGCCCTCTCTTGTAAGAGAGGGGGGACCGCGGTAGCGGTGGGTGAGTAGTCAAGTTGGCGTTTTGGCGAAATATTCCGGCAAACGGCTTGTAAACACCTCATCCGTCAGCCTGCGGCTGCCACCTTCTCCCACTGGAGAAGGCTGAATGAGTGCCTGCAAACGCTTGCGCATTTGCATATCCCTCCCGTCTCGGCGACGCCTGCAAGCATGCTCCGCATACTTGCAAATCCCTTGTGTAAAGGGAGCTCCGCCGCAGGCGCACCTTTTCTCTTCGATTTTCTCTCTTATCTTTTCTCTCCGCGGAGCGGTCTGCTTTGCGGCTTCACTAATTCCAGCGAGGTAAAAATATGATAAACTGCTATTCCTCCGCCGACAAAAAAATCATGGCGGAGGCAATTTCCGACAGTTGTATCCGTCTCTGCGTTGCCGATACGGACGACAAAGAATGCGGGCTGAACCGTTACAGCATTTACGAAACGCTTCCCTCTCCCGATTTTTCATCGCAAAAAAACGGGGAAAACACGGTTATATCCGTCAAAAATGCGCGACTTGAAGTCTCGCCGGACGGCAATTTTGTCTTTTCGGACGGCAACGGAAATGTTTTGCTTTCGTCGAAAAGCATTGAAAAACACCGCGCAGGCTTTGACGCAAGCCTTGCGTACAATGAAGGCGCAAGGATTTACGGTCTCGGCGACGCAACGCGTCGTCAGATAGAAAAAACGGGCTTTGCGACGGAAATGTGGGTTCGCAACGTCAAGTGCTATATCCCGATTTCCTTCATTCACAGTCACGACGGTTGGGGACTGCTCCTCAATTCGACGTGGCGTCACGCCGTTGACGTCGGTCACAAGGAAAAGGACACTCTGCGCATAGCCGCAAAGGGCGGTGCGTTTGACGTTTACCTTTTTGCCGCTCCGTCGACGGAAAAAATGCTTTATGAATATACGCGCGTCGTCGGCAGACCGATAATGCTCCCGAAATGGGCATACGGACTTTCGTTCGTGGCAAATCAGAATAACGACATAAACGACACGATGAACGACTGCAAAAACTTCCGCAGAGAGGACATCCCCTGCGATATAATCGGGCTTGAGCCCGGCTGGACAGCCGATCACCGTTATCATTTCGGAACGGACAAGCAATGGAACGGCAGAACGTACCCCGTTCCCGCCTGGCAGAAGGGCGACAAAGCGTCAACCTTTCTCGGCGCGATGGAAAGGATAAACTTTCATCTCAGCCTCTGGCTCTGTATCGAATACGACCTTTCCTATGAAGAAGAGCGCAGAGCGGGTTATGAGGTCAAGCCGGACGAGATAATCTGGGACGATGACGACTACGTTCACGATTCCCATTTTGCAACGAAGGCACGCCTTGACGAAAACACAAAGCTGGAGGAGCCGTTCTTCGAGCACCTGAAAAAGTTCGTTGACGACGGCGCGGAATGCTTCAAGCTGGACGGCTGCCACCAGATAGACGACCACCCCGACCGTCAATGGGGCAACGGAATGAGCGATGAAGAAATGCACAATCTTTTCCCGCTCATTTACGCAAAACAGATGAGTCTCGGCTTCCGCGAGCATACCGGCAGACGCGCGATGATTTATACGTCCGGCGGATATACCGGTATTCAGAAATATGCGGCGACGTGGGCAGGCGACACGGGCGGCGGCGCAAAGCCTCTCGCTTCAATGCTAAACCTCGGTTACAGCGGCCATTCAAACGTCAGCTGCGATATGGAAACAAACTCGGCAGAGGGTATTCATTTCGGATTTATGCAAACGTGGTCTCAGCTTTCAAACTGGGCATACTGGAATCAGCCGTGGTACCTCGGCGACGACCTTTGCGACTGCTTCCGCTTCTATGCAAAACTGCGTTATCGTCTTGCGCCGTATATTTACACAATGGCACACAAGGCGGCGGAAACGGGATATCCCGTTATGCGCGCAATGTCGATGGAGTACCCCGAAATGAAAAACGCAGACGCGCTCTGCTGCCAGTATATGTTCGGAGACAGCATTTTAACCTCGGCATTTGTTGACGAAGTCACCCTTCCGGAGGGCGGCTGGATAAACGGCTGGACGGGCGAAAATGCCGACGGCGGCAAGACTTATCCCGTCGCAAAAGAGGGGCTTATCGGCGGACCGCTTTATATAAAGTCGGGCGCGATTATCCCCGCCATACCGGACAAAAATCATCTCGGCACGGACGCCTTTGAAAACGTAACGTTCAATGTTTATCCGTCGCCTGTCGAAACTTCGTTTACTCTTTATGATGACGACGGCATTACTTACGGCTACGAAACAGGAAGTTTTGCGGAGGTGACCGTCACGGCAAGGCGCGACGGCGGAAAATCCGTCGTAACGGTTATGCCGCGCAAAGGCAACTTTGACGGCATGCCCGAAAAATGCGTTTATACCGTTGCGCTCTGCTCCGGCAAGGCTTCCTCCGCAACGGTCGACGGAAAAGCGGCGACGCTGACGAAGGCAAAAGGCTTCTGCGGCGCGGAAATGCCGGCGGTGAAAATCGAGACGGGCGACAGCCCCGTAACGATTGTATTTGAATAACCGTAAAAACAAAAAATCCTCTTCTCTTCCGGCAGAGGATTTTTATATTGCGTTTTTCCGGAGAAAAGCGAGTGACCGTTTTTTTCTTTCCGCATATTATAACAAAGAGGAAAACCCTCAAATTCAATGCTTTTCGGAGGAAAAAATCAATGCCGGCATTTCAGAATCAGGCAACCCTTTCATACAACGGTATTTCCGTGACGTCAAACACGGTTACGGGAGAAATTGTGGACGTTCTCTCCGTGACAAAAACCGCCGTCCCAAAGACTTATACCACCGGCGACGAGGTGACTTATGTGGTCAACCTCATAAATTCGGGAGCGTCGCCTCTCACAAATTTAACCTTAACGGATAACCTCGGCACGTATACTTTCGGGGCGGGAACGGCTGTCCCGCTCACTTATATGCCGGAATCCGTTGCATATTTTGTCAACGGCGTGTTGCAGGCGGCGCCTGCCACGGCATCTGACAGAACGCTGACGGTTTCCGGAATAAACGTTCCGGCGGGCGGAACGGCAACCGTCGTTTACAGGGCGGACGTCAACGGGTTTGCGCCGCTCGCGGCGGGAGGAACAATAGTCAACACCGTATCCGCAAGCGGTGACGGGATAAATACTCCCGTAACGGCTACGGAAACGGTCACTGCGGGAGGCGCGCCGCGCCTTTCGATTTCAAAATCCGTCGCTCCGACAACCGTCACCGAAAACGGAACGCTGACGTATACCTTTGTAATTGAAAACACGGGCAATACGGCGGCAGACGCATCGGCAAACATCTCCGTTTCGGACGTTTTCAATCCCGCTCTGAATCCCGTTGCGGTCACCTTCAACGGCACGACGTGGACAGAGGGAACAAATTATACCTATACTCCCGCAAACGGCACCTTTGCAACCGTCCCGGGACAGATAACAGTCCCTGCCGCAACCTTTGTTCAGAATCCGACAACCGGCGAGTGGACAGTCACCCCCGGCACCTCGGAGCTTGTTGTAAGCGGCACGGTATAAAAATCCCCCTGCCGCAAAAAAATCCACCCGAAAGGGTGGATTTTTTTACACTCCGACGTCCTGCGGAGTAATGTTTCGGGCAGTCAGATGTCCGGATACGCTGCGGAAAACAGCGATTTTGCCCGTTCGGCGTCACCGGAAAGATAGAGAAAACCGAAAATCGCTTCAAAGCCCGTTGCGCGATGATACTGCGCGGGGGTGGAATGTTTCGGTGTGGTTTTTGTTTTGTGATTTCTGGCGGAAAGATATATGCCGTTTTCTTCCTCCGTGAGCAGAGGGAAAAGAGCCTCCAGCCTGTCACTCTGCGCCTCGGCGCAAACGAGCGTCTGCGCCATGGCGGAAAGCCTTCCCGTATCGGAAATGCCGGACGCCGCCAGTCGTTCTCTTATATAAACCTCAAGCACGGCGTCGCCGACGTAAGCATAAACGGAGACGGAATAATTCTGTTTATTCAATGGGCTTTTCCTCCGGTTTGCTTTTTCTGAAAACAAGCAGCTTGCTTATTATATAGTTGCAGATGATGACAACAACCGCCGCGATGACCTTTGAAAGTATTTCCGCCAGGTTGCGTTCCTTTCCCAGCAGCAATACGGAAACAAGCGTCGGGAAAAGTTTTGCGAGAGCGAACGTTCCGGCATAGGTTATGACGAAGTCAAGACCGAAGGTCACAAGGCGGGAGCCGGCAAAGGTTACAAGCTGTTTCCATATCGAAACGTGCTTGTCCGCGTCCGTAAACACCCATTTTTTGTTCGTGAAAAACGCAAAAAGCACGGCGCAGATCCATTGCAGTACCTGAGCGACGGTGTAAACCGCGATATATTTTCCGCTCATAACGTCGTCCGTCGGTATTCCGAAAATCGCCCTGCCCGCATAGAGGAGAGCGTAATAAACGCCCCAGCCGACAAGCGTCGTCAGCACGCCGAAAATAAGATACATTATAATTTCGCGGTGCTTTGTCAGATGAAGCCCGTCGATAATTTTATCAAAAAAGTTCTTTTTTTCTTTCATATTTATGTTTCACACCTCTGTTTTGAGTTTTTCAATCGCGGAAAGATATTCTTTTTCGCTGACGGCAAGATTTATTGCGTTTATCAGCGCATTTGAAGAAAGATTGAACGGCAGATCCAGCAATCGCGCGAGCTTTTTGCGCTTTTCGGCACTGCCGTCGCCGCCGGAAAGTCCGAGAAAGAAGAAGTCTGTTTTCGTCACCTTCGGTGCCTGTCGACTCATTCCGCCCGCAAACGGCGAAAGCGCATTTTCAAGCCAGTCGCGGCTCATTCCTTCAACTCCCAGAAGGCCCTCTTTTGAAGGCTCCGCCTTGCGTTTTTCCTTGCCCCTGACCTCGGGCGTATAGATATCGAAAATTTTATCCGGCGGAAGAATTCCGTGAATATAATTGCGGATGACAAGCCCCGCGCCGTCGCTGTCCGTCAGCACGATGACCCCGCCCGCCGCGGCAAGCCTGCGGATAAGTGCGGCTTTTTCGTCCTTTTTGAAAATTCCGAAGCCGTCCGTTGTGATGACGGTCGCCTTTGCGACGGAAAGCACGCGTTCGCGGTCATATTTGCCTTCAACGATTATCGGTATTGAAATTTCAAGCATTTGTCAGCCCCTCAACGACTTCGGTGTATAGATTTTTGCCGCAAGCTCATAGACAAGCCCCCATTTATCGGAGGTTGTGCTTTTCAGGGCGACGTCTGTTTTGTATGTCGCGAGCACGGCGTTTTCAATGACGGCAACCGGCACCCGTTCAACCGATTTATAAACGAGCTTTGCCCGATATTCGTTCATGCCGAGCGTCTTTGCAAGCGACGTCTGCGGCACGCCGGAAAGCACGGCGGTTTTCATTTTCAGCATTTCGGAATATATCTTTCCGAGCTTTGCGACAACGGATACCGGCTCCTCGCGCATATCGCGACAAAAGTCAAGCACGGTTAACATTTCGCGCAGGTTCCATTTTGACGCCGCGTTTGACATGGCAAAGGGCATATCGTCCTTTGCGTTCTGAACGCAGACCGTGCGGACGTCCTCCTCCGTTATGGGTGACGCTTTGCCGTCGCTCGCATAATTCTTATATGCCGCCAGCTTTTCCGTCTCTGAAAGAACGGCGAGCATTCGTCCGGAGCAAAGCTCGCAGAGGGCTGCGGCGGCTTCATCCGTCAGATACAGACAGCCGTTTTTTCCGGATATAAGTTTCTTTGCCCAAGCAATCAGCTTGCCGGACGAAAGTAAATCAAACTTTACAAATTTGCAAACGGGCGATAGCTTTCTGAACAGCGCGGACTGCTCAAAACGATAGTCGGCTTCAAGCTCGTCCGAGCGGAAATTAAGTATCGTGAAGGCGTCGCCGCCACCCTCCGAAAGCGTCGCCGCAAGCGCGTCGACAGAAGAACTCTTTCCGACAATCGCTCCGAGATCGCCGACCTCAACAAGCGTCAGCTCCTGCATCATCGGCGTGGCAAAAAGCGCGTCCGCGAGGGAGGAAAGCCCGCTTTTTTCATCAGCGAGAGAGACCGAAAAGCGATTGAAAACGTCAAAGCCCTCCGCCGTCATCACGGCTTTTGAAATCCGCTCCGTCCAGACGGTTTTCAGATAGTCCTCCTCGCCGAAAAACACAAGCGTTTCGGCTTTTCCGGACGATATTATATCCGGAAGTGCGTCCGGAGAAAGTATTTTGCTTTCGGTTTTCGCCATCCGAGGCCTCCTTTGTGAGATTTATGGAATAAAATGGAGTTTTCCCCATTATCCACAAAGTTATAAACATTTTTTGCGAAGCGTTTCTCCTATCCGACAAAATCCGCAAGCATTTGCAGCGCGGTTTCTGTTGTTTTGTCCCTGACGGACTTTCTGTCGCCGGAAAAGAGATTTTTCGCAGCCGTTACGTTGCCTTTTTTGTCGGCGCAGGCGATATAAACCAGCCCGACGGGCTTTTTTTCCGAGCCTCCGTCCGGACCTGCGATTCCCGTCACCGCGACGGAAAAATCAGCGCCGAGCGCCTTTATTGCGCCCGTTGCCATTTCCGCCGCCGTCTGCTCCGATACCGCGCCGTATTTTTCAAGAGTTTTATGGCACACGCCGAGCAGTGCCTCCTTGATTTCGTTTGAATATGACACTATCCCGCCGCAGAACACGGCGGAAACGCCGGCAAGGTCTGTCACGGTTTTGGAAATCTGTCCGCCCGTGCATGACTCCGCGGTGCAGAAAATTTCCCCGCGCGCTTTCAGCGCTTCGACAATTTTTCTCACATTTTCGACATTATCCGACATATTTCAAAACCCCGATTCAACAATTTTGCAAAAATAACCGAGCCGCCGCAAGGATTATGCAGTTTTCGACAAAAGATGACAATGTTCGACCGCAAGCGACAGCAAATCAGCTCTCGTAAAGAGGATACTTTTTGCAGATTTTATCAACCTCCGCGCGGATATAGTCCGCGGAGGTTTCAAAATCGAAGGTCGCAAGGGCGACGAGCTTTCCGATGAGGGTGAAATCCTCCTCGCAAAGTCCCCTTGTCGTCGCCGCCGGCGTGCCGAGACGGATTCCGCTCGTGACAAACGGACTTTCCGGATCGTTCGGAACGGCGTTTTTGTTGCACGTTATGCCGACCTCGTCAAGACGGTGTTCAAGTTCCTTTCCGGTCACGCCCGTGCCGATGAGGTTCACAAGGACGAGATGGTTGTCCGTTCCGCCCGTAACAAGCGAAAAACCCTCGGCTATAAGCGACTTTTCAAGCGCCTTGGCATTCTTTATTATGCGGCGCTGGTAGTCCTTGAATTCAGGTTTTAACGCCTCGCCGAAGCATACCGCCTTCCCCGCGATTATATGCATGAGCGGGCCGCCCTGCGTGCCGGGGAAGATTGCCTTGTCTATCTGTTTTGCAAGCTCTGCTTTGCAAAGTATCATGCCGCCGCGCGGACCGCGGAGCGTCTTGTGGGTTGTTGTCGTCACGACGTCCGCATAGGGGAACGGCGAGGGGTGAAGTCCTGCCGCGACAAGTCCCGCGATATGCGCCATATCGACCATAAAATACGCGCCGACGTCCTTTGCCGTCTTTGAAATTCTTTCAAAATCTATCGTTCTCGGATATGCGGACGCACCCGCAACTATCAGCTTCGGGTGACACTCGTGCGCCAGACGGTCGATTTCCTCGTAATCAATGCGTCCCGTTTCGGCGGAAACGCCGTAAGGCACGAAATTATAATACATTCCCGACATATTGACGGGACTGCCGTGAGTCAGATGTCCGCCCTCCGCAAGGCTCATTCCCATAACGGTATCACCGGGCTTGAGGAGCGCAAAATAAACCGCAAGGTTTGCCTGCGCCCCACTGTGCGGCTGGACGTTTGCATGCTCTGCGCCGAAAATTTCCTTCGCGCGGTCTCTCGCTATGTTTTCCACAACGTCGACGCAGGCGCAGCCGCCGTAATA
>JAHAZT010000056.1 GCA_018383975.1 Eubacteriales bacterium
GAAATTTCTTCCCGCAGAATATTTGTTTTTGAACGAGCAAGCACGCTTGAGCTTCTTTCCGGAAACAATGAAACCTTCGCTTTTTCTTCTCCCGTGTCCGATGAAATTTTGAATAAATACGGTCTCGTTATGAAAAACTTATCTGAAAACAACCGTAAATACAAGGATTTGCTTATTCATCGCAAAGACTATGTTCATTCGGAGCTTGACGACCTGTTTATAGAATGCGTTATAGCATCAAAACGCAGAATAATCGGATAATTTTTACCGCGCCTGCACTTTTTGCGGACGCGGTTTTTAATTTCGTCCGCAGTGTATCGATAAAAGCAACACCGATATGAGAAAGCGGCAATTCACAAATATATATTATTTTGATAAAATCGAATAAAAGAACGGACAACTGCTGTCCTTATGGGAGGTGTGGCCTTGAAAGAAGCAGATGTATCGCGCGCGACACTCGGAAGAATACCTGCATATCTTAAATACCTGAAAGCGTTGCCGACGCATATAAAAAATATATCGGCAACTGCAATTTCAAAGGAGCTTGGGCTCGGAGAGGTTCAGGTCAGGAAAGACCTTGGCGCCATTTGCGGCTCCGGAAAGCCCAAAATCGGATATCTGACAGAGGAGCTTATTCAAAGTCTTGAATCCTTTCTCTGCCCCAGAAACGGAGGAACGGTTATAATCGGTGCCGGAAAACTCGGCAGAGCCTTACTCGATTACAGCGTCTTTTCGGACTACGGGCTTGATGTGATGGCGGCTTTCGATATCAAAGTGACGGAAGAGGAGCTGTCGGCAAGCGGAAAAAAGATATTACCCATGCGGGATTTTCCCGATTTCTGCAAGCAACACGATGTGAAAATCGGCATAATTGCCGTGCCGCCGGAGTCGGCACAGGAGGTATGCAACCTTCTTTACGAAAACGGTGTGAAAGCGATGTGGTGTTTTGCTCCGTGTCAGCTCTATAAACCGGCGGACGCAATAATTCAATATGAAAACATGGCGCTTTCGCTTGCCCATCTGAAAATGCAGATAAAATAGCAAAAACAATCAAAAAGAAGGAATTTGTAATGAGTTTTGATAAAATAATCGCCGTCAGAACGGATAAAACAGTTTATCGCGACGGAGACCGTTGTCTTAAAGTGTTCGGCGAAGAATATTCAAAATCCGACGTGCTTGTCGAGGCGCTGAATCAGGCGAGAGTCGAGGAGGCGGGGCTTGACGTTCCGGAAATACTGGGAGTAACGGTCACGGACGGAAAATGGACGATAATCTCAAAGTACATCAAAGGAAAAACTCTTGAACGTCTTGCTCTGGAAAATCCGGAGAAGAAGGACGAATATATTGCAAAGCTCGTAGACGTGCAGCTTGAAATGCAATCAAAGAGCTGTCCCAAGCTTCGCAAACTGCGTGACAGACTTATCGAAAAAATAAATGCGGCAGACATTCCGGCAACCGCGCGTTACAGCATTATTGCCCGTCTTGCGGAACTGCCTACCCATAACAAAATCTGTCACGGCGGTTTTACCCTGTCAAACGTTATTCTCGGTGACGACGGAAAAACATATGTTCTTGACTGGATCCACGCAACGCGCGGAAACGCTTCGGCTGACGCCGCATTTACCTATTTCCGATTCGGCATGAAAGGTTCACCGGAGGACGCCGAAAAATATCTTGATCTTTTCTGCGAAAAAAGCGGAACCGATAAACAGTATGTACGGAAATGGATGCCCGTTATCGCCGCGGCTCAGAGCGTAAACGGTAACGCAAGGGAGCGGGAATTTCTGCTTCCGTTTATAAGAGAAATAAATAAGTAAAAACATATTTCAGGAGGAAAAACAATGAAAATCACAGTATGCATCGGATCATCGTGTCACATCAAAGGCTCTCGTCAGGTAGTTGAAAGACTTCAGGACCTTATCCGTGAAAACAAGCTCGGAGACAAGGTTGAGCTTGCGGGAACTTTTTGTATGGGTAAATGTCAGCAGGGCGTTTGCGTAACGGCAGATGACGAATTCTTTTCCGTAAAGCCCGAAACGGTTGACGAATTCTTCAAAGAAACCGTTCTTGCAAGGGTCTGATCATGATTATCGTTCAGATATGCGTCGGTTCTTCCTGTCATCTGAAAGGCTCGGAAAGAGTTGTCGGGCTGTTTCAAGAAGCAATCACAGAGCATGGGCTTGAAAACGAGGTCACTCTTGCCGGCAGCTTCTGTACGGGAAAATGCAACCGCGAGGGAGTAACGGTAACCGTTGACGATACGGTGTATACCGGTGTAACGCCCGAAAACTTCAAAACATTTTTTGATGACAAGGTTCTCAAGAAAATAAACGGAGAAAGGAGCTGAAAATACATGGATTGTCTGACTCTCAAAAAGTCCAACTGCAAAAACTGCTATAAATGCATCCGACATTGTCCTGTCAAATCAATTCGGTTTTCCGGAAATCAGGCATACATAATCGGCAATGAATGCATAATGTGCGGTCAGTGCTTTGTTGTATGCCCGCAGGACGCAAAGCAGATAGTCGACGAAACGGAAAAGGTAAAGGTTCTTCTTCAGTCCGATGACCCCGTTATAGTCAGTCTTGCTCCTTCATTTATCGCAAATTATGAGGGCGTCGGGATTGAGTCAATGCGAAAAGCGCTCAAAAAGCTCGGATTTTTCGACGCCGAAGAAACAGCTATCGGCGCGACAATTGTTAAAAAAGAATATGAGCATATGATAAATGAGGAGAACAGGGACATTATTATCACGTCCTGCTGTCATTCCGTAAACCTTCTTATTCAGAAGTATTTCCCTGCGGAACTTCCCTATCTTGCAGATGTTCTTTCTCCTATGCAGGCGCATTGCCGCGACATCAAACGCCGTTATCCGGACGCAAAAACCGTTTTTATCGGTCCGTGCGTTGCAAAGAAGGATGAGGCACAGTATTATGAAGGCATTGTAGACGCTGTACTCACCTTTGACGAGCTGACGGCGTGGCTGAAAGCCGAGAATATTGAGCTTGAAAGCAACACGTCCGAAAAAGACGAAAACAGTCGTGCGCGTTTCTTCCCCACGACCGGCGGCATTCTGAAAACCTTTATAGAGGAAAACCCCCATTACACATATCTTGCCATCGACGGAACAGAAAACTGCATAGCCGCTCTCAGAGATATTGAGAACGGCAATATACACCGTTGCGTAATTGAAATGTCGGCGTGTGTCGGCAGCTGCATAGGCGGACCCGTAATGGAAAAGTTCCATCGTTCGCCGATAAAGGATTATGCCGCAGTCGCAAGATCAGCTGGAGAAAAGGACTTTGCAGTCGCTCAGCCGGATCCTATTGAACTGCGAAAAATCTTCACCGCCATCGGACGCAAAAACCCGCAACCCTCCGAAGAGGAAATACGCGAAGCACTGCGTCAGATGGGAAAAACGAAGCCATCGGACGAGCTGAATTGCGGCTCGTGCGGATATGATACATGCCGCGAAAAAGCAATTGCCATATGTCAGGGTAAGGCGGAGATATCAATGTGTCTTCCCTATCTCAAGGACAAAGCCGAGAACTTCTCCGATACAATCGTGCGCAATACGCCGAACGGATTGATTGTTCTCAATGAAAAGCTTGAGGTACAACAGATAAACCGTGCGGCTCTGAAAATACTCAATCTGCGCCTTGCTTCCGACATACTCGGAGACCAGGTCGTTCGCGTAATGGAGCCGGGGGACTTTGTTTCCGTGCTCAGCAAGGGCTCGGCGATACACAACAAAAGAGTATATCTCGCGGAATATGAAAAATACGTTGATGAAACGATAGTTATGATAACGAATACAGGTTGCTTATATGTATCCTGCGCGATGTCACAGAGGAAGAAACACAGCGCGAAAAGAAGGAAAGCATCAGCCGTCAGACCGTTGAAATTGCCGACCGCGTCGTCGATAAGCAGATGAGAATTGTTCAGGAAATAGCATCTCTTCTCGGAGAAACAGCGGCGGAAACGAAGATTGCACTTTCAAAATTGAAGGAGTCTATCAGCGATGAATAATTTATGTGCCGATATCGGATGGAAAAGCATAAATCACGAAGGCGAACAGCTCGGCGGAGACCACGTTGATATAATCGAACAGAACGAAAATTCAACCGTCATCGTTCTGGCAGACGGACTGGGGAGCGGCGTCAAGGCAAGTATTCTTTCAACGCTTACTTCAAAAATAATATCGACAATGATGGCAGAAGGACTTTCCATTGAAGAATGTGTTTCCACCATCGCAGCGACGTTACCGATATGTTCGGTACGCGGAGTGGCTTATTCAACCTTTACGATAATCCACATCATAGACAATTCCGTAGCCGAGCTTATACAGTATGACAATCCGCACGTTATCCTCCTGCGCGACTGTGAAAATTATGAATATCCGAGAAGCGAACTCAATATCGATGGCAAAAAGATATATAAATCCACGGTCAGACTTCAGGAAAATGACATTTTCATCGCTATGAGCGACGGATGCACGCATGCCGGAATAGGACTTGCATTCAACTTCGGCTGGAAGCGTGAAAACATTGCGGAATTTATGAAAACCGTTGCCGGCGTCGGATATACGGCAAAAACGCTTTCCACAATGCTTGTTGACGAGTGCAACAAACAATACGGATATCATCCGGGAGACGACACAACGGCGTGTGTTGTACGTATACGTCGGCGTGAGCCTATGAATATTCTCTTCGGTCCTCCCCGCAACCGCGATGACTGTGACCGTATGATGTCGCTGTTCTTCTCAAAAGAAGGTAAACACATTGTCTGCGGAGGGACAACATCGTCCATTGCGGCAAAATATCTCGGAAAGCCGCTCAAAGCAAGTC
The DNA here is from genome assembly GCA_018383975.1 of Eubacteriales bacterium. GTDB lineage: Bacteria > Bacillota > Clostridia > Oscillospirales > CAG-272 > CAG-841. The sequence continues at coordinate 4,848 of JAHAZT010000056.1, forward strand.
TTTCATTTGAAAGAAGCGACGTGCCTCCGACAGCCGAAATAGAAGGTGTTGACCTTGTAACCGAGGGAGTTATAACAATAAACAAAGTTATAGAATACGCAAAGGACGCGCTCGGCAAAAACGAGCTTTACGAGCAATGGAGTCTGCATCACGACGGTGCTTCAATGATATGCCGCCTGCTCTTTGAAGAAGCAACGGATATAAACTTTTTTGTCGGCAGAGCCGTAAACCCTGCGCACCAGAACCCCGACCTTCCGATTAACTTCAATATTAAAATGAACTTGGTAGAAGAGCTTTCGCTTTGTCTGAAGCAAATGGGTAAAAGAATAAAGGTAAGCTATTTCTAAAAAGGAGAAGTACAGATGAGAAAATTTGATACAAAGGTTCAGCACCTGAAATATAAGGTTCTCCGCGAAGTCGCAAGACTTGCGTGGAACGATGCCCTTCTTGACCACGTCCTTGACATTCCGAAAACAATAGTCCCCGGAAACACGCCAACAATGCGTTGCTGCGTATATAAAGAGCGTGCAATTCTTGGAGAGCGTGTAAAGCTTGCCATGGGCGGCGACTATGAAAA
>JAHAZT010000082.1 GCA_018383975.1 Eubacteriales bacterium
TCATAAGACATCCACGGCGACCTATACTTCGTAAATGTAAGCGTCCCGTCTGCCCTCAAACCTGTTGTATAATCGATGTTCGTGCTAACTGCCACTATATCATAAAAATCCGCCGTTCTGCATTGTCCGCTTCCATTTGAGCCCGTAACAGCAACGGTTCCGTCACTCTTTAACACGGCAAGGTTCATATAATTTACACATATCGGTTTTCTTGAGTTCCTTATCGATGCTCTCATAATAGCCAGATTAAACGCATCTCTCGAGTCCTTGCTTTTTAATTCGCTTGCAATCAATGAAATTTTTTCGCGCCTGTCTTCTTCAAATGTCGAGGCGGTTGATGGTAACATAATGTCTTTCCATTTCGAGACGTTACATTGTCCGCTATTGTTTTTCCCAGCCGTAACAACTGTTCCGTCAGATTTAAGCCCGACAATGTGATCCAGACCGGCAGATACCGCCACAATATCCTTCCATCCGGAGACATCCAACTTGTCACATTTATAGCCAATATTTACAAGTATAATCGTACCGTCCAATTTTAATCCAGCAAGATAATTTTTGCTCGACGATATTCCAATAAGATCTTTTGCTATCGTTTTGCCTTCACATCGAGCCTCGCCGGTTGACAAAAGATATAATGCGCTCCCATAACACGCCGCAGATACCATCGAGATCTTTTGTAACTTGTAATTATAATGGTAATAAAGTTGTTGTCCTTCTATGCGTTCCGCCTTTCATTTTCTGCATTTTGATTAAATTGATTTTTAAGAGAGCATTATTGTTTCCTATTTTCTGCCCATAATAATTGTATCAACCACTCGGTTTACGGAGGTTTATATGGATGGAAAATTAATTGCGGAAAAACGAAAAGAAAAAGGGCTGACTCAGGATGCGCTCGGAGCGATGCTGGGCATATCCGGAAAAGCGGTTTCAAAGTGGGAACGTGGCTTATCGCAACCTGACGAAGCGCATATGGCTCGGCTTATCGACCTGCTCGGTTTATCGGTCGAACAGGAGATGGTCGAGTCTGAACCGCCGCCGACATTTCTGTCAATCGTCAGAAATGAACTGTTTCGGATTCTTTCCGTTGGTGTAATGATTGCCGTCTGCACCTGTAACCTGATGGGAACAATTCCGGGAGACTCAACCGCGGTTTCCATCGGTTTATCGGCGGCAGTATTCTGTTTTGACACTATGGTACGGGAGAAATAAACTACACGGGCAAAGATTTCACATAGCTATAAAATGCACAACCGCCGATCCGTTCCGGTCGGCGGTGTAAAAACGCTATCATCCATCAGCATATTTTATCTCTTTTATATCGCCCCACAGCTTATCTGCCGCCTGTTCTATATGGCTCTTTTCGGTTTGCGTCAGGCTGCGGAAGCACTTGATTTCGAGCTTTCCGTTTTTGTTTTTCCATATCCCCGCCACATCACCGTCGATGAGCAATGGCGGCATAACGATACCTGCAAGATTGAACACGCCGCGAAGATATTCGGGCTTAAGATAGATACTTTCCTTTTTCTGATATCCGAGCATAAGCTGGTCAAATCCCGCAAGGAAAATGCAATGCGGAATGTCCCCATCGTATGTTTTCCCGTTCGGTATATAATAATATGTCCTGCCGCCGAAATCAAACGACTCGACGGGCAAGTCCCGAAGCCAATTCTTGACCTCTGCCTGTTTTGCACCTGTATAATACATAGCGTCGTGTATCGTAGCGGGTGCAATATTCGTAAAATACCGCCGCGCTATCTCAAATTTTGCTTCTTCCTCGGGAATCGGAGAAAACTCGGGCGAGGCGATATACTGCTTTTTCTCCTGCACGGTGTAGTTCATAAAGCCGCGCACGCAAAGCTCGCGTATACCGCCGCCCCATGACTCGAACATACAATCCTCTTCGATCTTTGTCATCCCGTTTGCGCGGCAAAGCTCCTTCAGCTCGTCGCGCGTGTATGCCCTATCCGAAACCGCCGAGATGATGATATCCGCAAGACATTTCTGCCGTTCGGGTGTCAAAGCCCAACACGGGCGCTGATTTTTCATATAGGAATATCCCTGCCATTCGTTTTTGCGATAATCCGCGCCGTTATTGCACCGGATAAACAGTGGCAAATCGCTTTCGGCAAACACGTGAACCGTGCCGCGCACAGACCAGTTTTTCACAAGCCCATCGGCGACGGTCTGCTCGTCATAGTCGTTTGTACGGATTTTCAGTGAGTGCAAAGCGTTCGTCATAAACTGCGCCTGCGCGCCGCAAAGGTCGCGCATCACGGTCAATTTGTCCGCAGGAGCGAGCAGATATTGGTTCGTCATTTGACGGATTTTCAGTTCTTCAAGCGTCATATTTTTCCTTTCAGTTATTCAAAACTCTATATGATACAGGAGCTTGCTGTGATATTCTTTTTCGGCTTGTGAACTCATAGAGACACTCCCTTTTCCTATCGCCGAATCAATTGCATATGCGGTTTTTTGTGACATAGTAGCAGAGGAAACACCGGACAATTCAAGTGTTTCCGACTTCAGCGAGCCTTCACCGCTCAGTCTCATTTCAATCAGCCGCTTAATGTTTTCATCATGCAGAAACCATTTCAGCTCCGGCTGTTTGCAATTTGAATTGTCTTCAAATACAACAGCATCTTTCCCGCTTCTTACATTGCTTTCACGCCGCACAGAATTCGATTCGAATGATTCCTGCGTCTGAGATTTCCCTTTAATTTCTTTCGCAGATGCATCAATTTGGCGTACAGAATCTCCCGACTGTGCTTCGTATATTTCAATAGAACAGTTTTTTGCCCCCAAGCAATACGCAATATGCTTCAATTCAGCAATTTTTTCCTCATGTGCTTTACTGAAAATACAATCTGTACGGATAAATTTACTTCTGTCGAAACTATCCACATAGTATATGGCATCACAAATTGCCGCCGGAATAAAAGTCAGCTTGCTGAACTCGACCGCTTCATCATAAAGACAGAGCATTTCCATACCTCCGTTTGTTGCAAGCCAACCGATCGCTCCGTCGCACAGTTTGTTTCCGCGTCTTACTGCATCATCAACAATCATAATCATATTGGGCAAATTGAAGTTTTTGTCCTCGTATTGAGCCGGAAAAACAGGATTTAATTTTTTCAACTTTTGACGCAAAGCCCCGATTTTTGCTTTCTCGATAGCGTTTTCGATACCTTTCTTTACATTTAACGTTGCTTTTTTGCTGACATCAACTGTTTTTTGCATCCATTCCGATAGCTTTTCCGTGTTTTTCTTTTTGTTATCTTCCATAATTGTGGTCCTCCCAAATAATATTCACTATATGTCTTGTAAATTTCGCGAAAAAATTATAGATTCATAGCATCAAGCGCAGTTGTTCGTTTTTTTGTTGCTACGATATCATGTTTTTTAAGCCACTGATGAACGGCGGCAGCGTGCTCTGGTCGGCTTCAAAAGCGAAAGTCAAGGACTGCTCCATCGCGTCATCAAAAATTAAACCCTCTACTTTTACATGACCTGTCCTATCCATAGACAACGTAACATTGCTGCCATAACATATTTCAGACAGCACAACACGGTCGCGCTGAAAAGCATAGAGCTCACAAAGCTGATCTAAGAAAATGCGAAAGTCCTTTATGTCATATTCGCACGATGCATACCCCTGAAATGCTCCGGAGATTACTTTCATTCCAAATGTGGTGTTATACGGAGTTCCTGCATCGGCATCATCCTTATGGAAATTAAAATATTCAATTGCCACAAGGTTTTCCCCATATCTCAGCTCTGCCGGCGGGTATTCTGATTGTTTCATAAATGCCTCCTTTATGCCTTTCAAACGATATTTTTGATGACCTTCAGCGCCACGCCCTGAATCGTCAGCTCTTTCGGGTGGATGACTCAATGATTTTCTTCAATATCTCCTCATCCGCAGGGCAGAAGGTATAGTTCGGGATTTCGCTCGGCGTGATCCATCGGATATCGTTATGCTCCAGCTTCTGCGGAACACCGTCGGCAATGGTGGCGTTGAACAGTGTCAGATGTACGGTGATGTCGGAATATTCGTGGATAACATCCATAAACACATCGCCGACAGAGAGAGTGACGGCAAGCTCTTCTCGGCATTCCCGAATGAGCGCCTGTTCTTTGGTTTCGCCAGGTTCTACCTTGCCGCCGACAAACTCCCAAAGAAGTCCTCTTGCCTTGTGCGCCGGGCGCTGACAGATCATAAACTTTTCGCCCTCCCAGATGAGAGCCGCTACTACTTCGGTCACAAAAATCGCCTCATTTCATTGCTTGTCCTGTTTCAGAATGGCGTCAAGTAATGCCGTGCAACCGTCGAAAATATCCCGATACGCCACATCAAAGCGCTCGGAATACCACGGATCGGCAACATCGCCGCCGCGGGTGGTGTAATCCATTAGTTTATGTACCTTTCCCGCAGGATCTCCTGGGGTTGGGGTCGTTTTCGTCGATATCGTCTTCAACTCCGAAGGCGTCATATTCGTAAGTCTTTGTTATGACGCCGGTCAGGTTTGTAAGAGCTATTACATCTCCGTGCCGGCGGAGAAATCAGCTCATTCCCCCGCAGTTTTGCGGGGGAAAATACCTTACACTTTAATTGAAGCCACAAGCTTTTTGCTTGCATTAAGCAATGAAATTTTATCACCTTCCCAAACAAGGCTACCTGTAATATAACCGTATGCGAAAATGTTAGGCTCTACAGAGAATATGAACTCTCTTCTTTCAAACGTTCTCTTTCTGTATATGTCTACATACAAGTCCATGCTGTCTATGCTTTGAATTCCGACGAGCTTTGCGTTCATATCACCGTTTCTGCACCTAACACGAAAGTTTCTGTTTACAATATAATTATCTTCTTCAACTTTGTCGATTACGGCTTTGAAAAGGCTGTAGTCCCACCCCTTTTTATCGCACCACATTTTTGTCGCAATCCGAAAAGTTTCAGCCAGATATTTCTGCCTTTCTTCAACGTTCATGTCAAAGTAATCTCTCGAAAATGGTACATCCAGATCCGCGATATTATTTCCAATATCACGCACATCTTCGCAAAGATCGCCGTCTTTACAAACAAAGTTTATTTTGCTGCAATCAAAGAACGTCTCTTTCCACAAGCCAAGAACTATCGAGTCCGCCAAAAACGATGATTCTTTCATCACCCAATGAAGTAGATTTCTTTCTTCTTTGTAAGCATTAAAAAACATCTGAACCATTCTTAACTTCATAAATTTCTCCTTGCAACTATTTAATTCACATCATTCGGAAGCGGACGCTTGTGATGACGCATTGAATTTTTTCGGCAAATAATCTATTCGTATTTTGCTGTTCCCATTCCAAAGCATCGGCGCGAGTTGGCATATTTGTCATAACCACTCTCGATTTATAAGCATTATATGGGCTTCTGTTCTCTTTTCTGTTAAGCGCATTAACTTGAACGTTTGCTCGCGGTGATGAGCCGTCCGCATTAAGCTTCTGACCACTTATGCCCGTTTTAACAACATTGCCCGTATCTTCTTCGTATATTTCATACCCATGCTGAAGTTTTACGCTCTTTGCACTATTGCCGTGAACAGGCTCATCATAATCATCTTCTATCGTGGGAGCGGATTTCTTCTTAACATCCGGAGCGTTCGCCGCGACCTCAACCATGCCGGCAGTTGTCAGAGACAATGCTATTTTTGCCCTGTCATATGCCTCTTGGTCTCCGTTGAAAACATAATCCCTTATCGGATTTGTTTTCTCCGTGACAACTTCCGTTATATCGCTCAGACCGACGGCAACATTCGCCGCCGCAACAACTGTAACCGCCGCAGT
>JAHAZT010000031.1 GCA_018383975.1 Eubacteriales bacterium
CCGGAGCAGAAGCCTATCTCGCGTATCATTTCCATATCGTATTTTGTGCGCTCTTCTATGCGCTGTGCTTCGAGGAATTTTCCCTGCTCCCTGAATTCCGCAACGCGCTCCGTCATTTCCCTGTATATTTCGTCAAGTGCGGCGTCGCGCTTTGCCTCCGAGGTTGCATAATGAGATGCGGGATATATCGCTGCATACGAAAGGCGGCGCTTTGTTTCACCCGTCAGAACGTTTATCTCGCTTATTCTTTCGATTTCGTCTCCGAAAAATTCAATGCGGAGAGCGGTCGTGTCCGACGCGGGCATCACTTCGACGGTATCTCCCCTTGCGCGGAACTTGTCCCTTGTGAGGGAGAGGTCGTTGCGATTGTAATTTATCGTTATCAGCCGACGCATAAGCTCCTCGCGGGAGATTGCCATTCCCTCGCGCACGGCCAAAACGAGCGACTTGTATTCCGAGGGGTCGCCGAGAGAATATATGCATGAAACGCTCGCGACGATTATAACGTCACGCCTTTCAAAAAGGGAGGACGTTGCGCTGTGGCGGAGACGGTCGATTTCGTCGTTTACGAGGGAGTCCTTTTCGATATACAGGTCTTTACCGGGGATATATGCCTCCGGCTGGTAGTAATCGTAATACGAAACGAAATACGAAACGGCGTTATCGGGGAAGAATTCCCGGAATTCCGAGCAGAGCTGTGCCGCCAGCGTCTTGTTATGTGCAAGAACGAGCGTCGGACGGTTGACCTTTTCGATTATCGACGCCATGGTGAACGTTTTTCCCGAACCCGTCACGCCGACGAGCGACTGCTTTTTGTCGCCTCTGAGGACGCCCTCCGAGAGCGCTTCGATTGCTTCCGGCTGGTCGCCGGTCGCTTTATATGGAGAGACGAGCCTGAATTTATCCATTTTTGCTCCTTTAACTGTGTACGTCGAGTATGTTTGTGAAGGTGTCGCCGGCGACTATTATATGACCCATGAGGTGTATTTCGAGCAGGTCGAAGGCGCGCTTTGCCTGTCGTGTTGTGAATATATCGTCGGACGACGGAATTGCGATGCCGTCCGGATGGTTGTGCGCGAGAACGGCGAACGACGCTCTCTTGAAAAGCGCAAGCTCCACAAGTCGTCTCATCGTTATGGAAGAGGAATTGACGGAGCCTTCGTGAACGCGGATACATTCCATAAGGCGGTGGTTGTTGTCGAGAAGAAGCAGAAGCACGGTTTCCTCCGTTACGCCGAGATACCTTGCGACAAGATACCTGCCGACATCTTCAATCGTTTCAAGGCGGGTCGCTGCCGAATTCTTCTCAAGGGCGTATCTGCGCGATATTGACGGAATCAGCTTTATAAGCGTTGCGGAATGTTCGCTTATGCCGGAAACGCTGAGCAGGTCGTCATAGGGTGCGTCAAAAACGGCGGCAAGCGAGCCGAAACGGTTTATAAGCGCGTGCGCAAGGTCGTTTGTGTTCTTCTGCGGAATTGCATAATAGAGCAGAAGCTCAAGAATTTCGTGGGGCTCAAAGCCGTCAAGCCCTTCCGTGAGGAAACGCTCCTTTATATGTTTTCTGTGATCCTTGTGCATAACAAACCTCCGTACGTTCGTTAATATAACATTATATCACATTTTTATAAAAAATTCAAGCGTGCGCGCGCATGACATCAAAAAAATGCGCCGAAAAAAATACAAATCGGGTAAAAAGCGCATGTGCGCAGAAAAAGTGTTGAAAATAAATAAAAGATATGATACACTGATTATGTATATCCGAGCATTGCGTTGACGGAGGACTCCGAAATGAAAAACAAAAACGAAAAAACAAAATTCCGCCTTCGGGACTGGGTTCCGATATGGGCGATTGTTCTTTTTGCGGTCTTTGCCGTCGCGGTTATAATCGAGATATTGTCAAAATCGGACAAGGCGCTTGCCGACGCGATAAACGACGGGTCGGGACCCGTTATAAGAGTCGCGCTTGCGAAAATGACAAACTTCCTGCCGTTTTCCTTTGCGGAAAGCCTGCTGCTCTGTTCGCCCGCGCTGCTCGTGATTTTTATTTTACTCATCGTTCGGGCGGGAAACAAATCGCTCCGCGCGCTTGTGAAATTCACGTCGGGCGCGCTTGCGGTGATATCGCTTGCTTATTCGGTTTTCGTTTTCGGCTACGGCACGGGATATTACGGCAGGACGATAGACGAAAAGCTCGGGCTTGAAAGAAAAAACGTATCCGCGGAGGAACTTTATGACACCGCAAAATTGCTTCTTGAGGGCGCGGAAAAAGAGCTTGACAGCATCTTCTATCCTCGCGGGACGTATTCCTCAATGACGTTTTCCTATGCCGAAATGAACAAAAAGCTCAACGACGCATGGAAAAAGGTCAGCGAAAAGTATCCGTGCTTCCAACGCTTTGAATCGAACACGAAGCCCGTCGCGCTGAGCGAGCCGTGGACATATACCCATACCTCGGGCTTGTACTGCTTTTTCACGGGCGAGGCAAACGTAAACGTAAACTATCCGGATTTTATAATAGTCAGCTCTGCGGCGCACGAAATGGCGCATCAGAGGGGGATTGCAAGAGAGGACGAGGCGAATTTCGTATCGTTTCTCGTATGCATATCGAGCGACGACCCGTACATCCGTTACAGCGGATATCTTGATATGTTCCGCGAGGTGCGCAACAAGCTCGCCGACGCAGACAAAACGCTTTATAAAAAGCTGATATCCGAAATGTCGGCGGAGACGATGGGCGAGGTTGTGTCGTTCGGGAATTTTTTTGATAAATACAGAGAAAACGTCGCCGCGACCGTATCGAACAAGGTAAACGACACATATATAACCTCGCACGGGCAGGAGGCGGGCATAAAGAGCTACGGGCTCGTTGCCGACCTTCTCTGCGCATATATGCTTTACGGCGACGGCGCGAAAAAATAAAGAAAGAAGGAGAGATATTTATGGAAGAAAGCTCCGCAAAGAAGAGGATACTTGTCATAGAGGACGAAAAGAGAATATCAATGTTGCTGGAAGTCAACCTGACAATGGCAGGCTACCTTTGCGATACCGCCTTCGACGGCGAAGAGGGGCTTGCAAAAGCGTTGACAGGCAATTTTGACCTCATCCTTCTCGATATAATGCTTCCGAAGCGCGACGGCTTTTCCGTCTGTCGCGAAATAAGAAAAACCCTCTCCACGCCTATAATAATGGTTACGGCAAAGGAAGAGGAAATAGATAAGGTAATGGGGCTTGACCTCGGCGCCGACGACTACGTCACAAAGCCTTTTTCGATAAAAGTGCTGCTTGCGAGAATCAAGGCGAATATAAGAAGAAGCTCCGGAGAGTTTGTTGAAATGAAGCAGCCTGCGCCCGCAGAGGGAGTGATCGTCATCCGCGGACTGAAAATAGATACAAAGAATTTCCGCGTCACAAAGGACGGGCGCGAAATCGAGCTTTCCAGAAAGGAATTCGAGGTGCTTGTTTTCCTTGCGTCGCATCCGGACGAGCTTTTCACAAGGGAGGACCTGCTTGAAAAGGTCTGGGGCTACGGCGACTTTTTCGGCGGAATACGCACGGTTGACGTCACGATGTCGCGCCTGCGCTCAAAAATAGAGGATGTTCCGGCAGAGCCGGAATACATACTCACAAAACGGACAAAGGGCTATTATATTCCCTCATAAGAGGCGAAAGGACGAAAAATGTACAGAAATCTGCATTTCAAAATAATTCTGATATTCGTCGTCTTTACAATCACCCTTATGACGGCGATAAGCGCGGTGCTTATAATCAGCTCAAACAGGTTTTATTCAAGCGACTTCCAAAGCGAAATGAAAACCGCGCTCCGGTCGGACGGGAGCCTTGTTGCCGAGCTTCGCGCGGCAATGACGGACGACAATTTCTCCGCAAAGCAGAACGAAATTTTAAGGGCATATTCCGGCGCGCTCGGCATAAGCAAATACAGAAACTATTACATTCTGGACATGAGCGGAAAGATGCTCGAAGGGTCGGATACGGAGCTCGGCAAAAGCCTTGAAATAACGCCGAATATCGTTGCCGCGCTTGCGGGCGGAGTCGGCAGCGAAAAGATATACAGGACAAGCTATATAGATTATGCCGTGTATCTGGAAAACGAAGGGAAGAGCTGCGTTGTCTATGTCAAGGACTCGCAGGAGGAGGTACGCGCCTTTTCCGAAATGATTTTTCAGATAACGGTTCAGTCGATATTCTTCGGAATGCTTGTTGCGATAGTGCTTTCGTTCTTCCTTGCGAAGGCGATAACCTCGCCGATAAGAGAACTGACTGTCAGCGCGAAGAGAATTTCCGCGGGGGAATTTTCGGAGGAGGTCAGGGTCGGGTCAAGTGACGAGATAGGCACGCTTGCCGTCACCTTCAACAACATGAAAAACGTGCTGAAAAGTACGCTTGACGAAATATCGGGCGAAAGGGAAAAGTTTGAAACGCTCTTCCTCTATCTGAACGACGCCGTTATCGCTTTTGACAGTCAGGGCAGGCTGATGCACATAAACAAAACGGCGAAAAACCTCTTCGGATATGAAGAAAACAGCGATTTTTCATTCTCGCAGATGATGAAGGTTCTTCAGATTGACTATCGCGAGGTATCCGGCAAATACAGAGAGAGCAAGAATTACGTCATAAGCGACGTGATTTTCGACGGCAAAGCCCTTGATATAACCTTTGCGGAATTCCGCTATATGCAGAGCAACGAGGAAAACGCCGGAATAATGTGCGTTATTCACGACAACACCGGCAGATACGAGCTTGACAGGTCGCGCAGGGAATTCGTTGCGGACGTTTCGCACGAGCTCCGCACCCCGCTGACCAGCATAAAGGGCGCCGTTGAAACCGTGCTCGAATATCCTCAACTTGATGCTGAAACAAAGAATAATTTTCTCCGGATGGCTGTTGAAGAGTGCGACAGAATGACGAGAATAGTCAGCGAGTTACTCGTGCTTTCCCGTCTGGACAACAACCGCACGGCATGGAAGATTGAAACCTTCGATATCGGCGATTTCTGCCGTCATCTGAATGACGTCATGTCGGTTGAGGCGGGCAACCACGGTCACACGCTGACATGCACCTGCGATGAGGGTATTCCTGCCGTCACGGGGGACAAGGAAAAGCTCCAGCAGGTTATGATAAACGTTGTCGCAAACGCATTCAAATACACGCCGGACGGCGGGAAAATAGATATTGCCGCAAAGGCGGACGGAGGTTCCGTCGTCATAAGCGTAAAGGACAACGGAATCGGCATACCGGAAGAGGACAGACCCCGAATATTTGAAAGATTTTACAGGGTTGAAAAGGCGCGCACCTCCGATACGGGCGGTACCGGTCTCGGACTGGCGATAGCAAAGGAAATCGTCGACGCGCACGGCGGCAGTATATGGCTTGAATCGGAGGTCGGCAAGGGAACGACGGTATACGTCCGTCTGCCTTATGTCGCAAACCTTCCGAATGAAACGGGAACGGAGACGGCAGGCTTCTGAAGTCTGCCGCAAATCAAAAGAAAGGGCGGACAGGCGCAAAATGAATGAAAACAAAGCCGTTGAGCTGATAAAAACCGTTGTTTGTGCGGTGCTTCTGGTATCGCTTGTCTGTCTTTGCGCAATTTATATATTCGGCTTCGGAGGAGTGCCGAACGCCGGACTTTCAAAATCGGTAATGGCTGCGCTCAAAAGGCAGTCGTCCAAGAACGAATATTCCAGATATTTTTCCGCGGACTACGTAATCCCCGAATTTATAGGAGTGGTCTCCTCGGACGGAAGGCGCGTCGGTGCGTTTGCCGATACGGCGGACGTAAAGGTGCGCACGCTTTACAGCGGCTTTTCCGTTTATCTTAAACAGACTTTTGGCGGAGAGGGAAAGGTATCGTCGCTTTCGCGCGCGGAGGGCGAGCGCAAATGGCGGGAGGTGCTTTCCGGCGACAGCATTTATATGGATTTCTGCGGCGAGCTTCCCCGCTCGATTATTTACTTTATGACCTTTCCCGATGCGTCGGATGAGAACGTCGGTAATGAATTCATAAGCGAACTTGCCATTTTTCCTGTCGGCGAGCCGACGGTTATAAAAAGCACGGACGTATACGGAGGGGAAACGATTTCAAAGCTGTATGCCTTTTCCGTTCTGGCAAGAAACCGTCACGGGGAATACTATCTTTTTGAATCGGACTTTGTTCCGAAAACGTTTACCGATGTATATTTCGGCATGGAGAGAATTTTCTCATACAACATGTCCGGAATGTTTTCCTTTGAATTCGACTATGGCGACTGTTACACGGGAATGACCGTCAGAACGGAGGATTTGTCCGCTCCGGAGGTGTTTATCACGCCGAGAGACATAACCGGAAGCGAAGAGGCAACCTCGCGCATGGCGGAGGCGTTCGGTATAAACTATGAAAAGTCGGCAAGGTATTACGAAAGCGACGGCGCGGTATCGTATATAGAGGAGGGACACAATATCAAGCTGTACCGCGACGGCAGAATTGTGTACACCGTGACGGGCAACGCAGGCGGGGTCAGGCTCAATTCCGGCTCCGGCAATTCGGATATATATGACTATATCGGCATGTCGATAAAGCTGATAAAGGCTTCCGGAGCGGGAGATAATGTGTCCCTCAGGCTCCGCGGGATATACAGAAACGGCAAAAACACGGAGGTTGTCTTCGGATATTCGTGCAACAATCTCTCCGTTTCGGACGGAGACGGCGGTCTTCTTCGCTTTGAATTCAGCGGTGAAAAACTGGTGACGGCAGAGCTTGCGCTCTATGATATGCAGTCCACGAAAAGATATGCGGGCTGTCCGCGCAGGTGGTATGCGGATATATACGGCATCGAACAGAGCGGCAAGGGCAGGCTTATTCCGCTGTATGTCGTCGGCGACGGAGAAAAAGCCGTCGGCGCGTCGTGGCTGTTTGCCAAAGCGTCGGAGGTGAATGAAAAATGAGCTGGAAAAATCTCAAAATATTCGCCATAGCCGTGCTTTTCGTTATGAATCTGTTTTTCGGAATCGAAGTTTATATGCAGAACAAGCGAATGAATTTTTATTCCGAAAAAGAGATTGCGTCCGTCAGAGGGCTTCTTTCGGAAAGCGGATTGCAGATAAAGGAGGATTATCTCCGCGCAAAGAAGGTATCGCCGCCGGCATATATGCGCAGATACGGAGACGGCGAGCTGCTCGCATCCGTGAAATCCGTTTTCGGCAATGTCGAAAGCGACGGCGACGCGCTGACCGCAGTCAGCGGCGGGATTTACCGTTTCGGCGCCGGAGACGGCTTTGAATATCGCTCATCGGAAGATTCGCCGCTGCCGGAGGAAATTCTGGAGAATGGGAATGTTTCTGCAATATTCATGTTTGACAGTTATTCCGAAAGGCTTGAAACGGCGATGAAAAAGGTTATGCGCATCGAAAGCATAAACGCGCTTCCGCAGAACAAAAAGGCGGAAAAGACAAGCGCCTCGCTTTACAGGCTTTACGTCACGGATGACGGAAAATATTTCGTTTCGGTATTTTTGCAGTATATAGGAAAGATGCAGACGTCGCAAGCGTTTTCTCTTGTCATCGACGCGGACGGAAACGTCGTTTCCGGCAATGGGACGTTTTCTCTCCTCCTGCCGACGGAAAAGCTGAAAACGGACTGCGTGGACCTGCTGACAATACTTTTTGACGAGAAGCGCTGGGCGGACGAATATTTTTCGCAGCCTGCGCAGTCGACGGAGCAGAAGAAAAACGGGCTTGAGCTTTCCGCGCTTTATTATTCGTATGACGTTTATCATGCGGCAAACGGAGCGGAATATTATGTCCCCGTCATCAATCTTATCTATTCGGACGGCACCTCGCACAGTTATAATCTGATTGACGGGGTGAAAAAGTAAAAAAACTGTTGCAATTTGTCGCGATATACAATATAATTTATAAAGGAACTCTTTCCGCTAAATAAGAAAGGTCTGTGCATATGGAAAAGATAGTTATTGACGGCGGCGTGAGGCTGAACGGCAAGGTGGAAATAAGCGGTATGAAAAATGCCGCTGTCGCCGTGCTTTTTGCCTGCATAACCACGGACGACGTTTGCATTATAGAAAATCTCCCCAAAATAAGCGACGTCAGACAGTCGCTTGAAATACTTTCAAGCATCGGCGCGAAGGTGCGCACTGTCGGCAAAAACGCCGTTGAAATAGATACAAGACGCGTTAAAAACAACGTCGTGCCGTTTGAGCTTGCAAGAAAAATGCGCGCGTCGTATTATCTTGCGGGGGCTTGCCTTGCACGCTACGGCTATGCCAAGGTCGGACTTCCCGGCGGTTGTGATTTCGGCTCGCGTCCGATTGACCAGCATGTAAAGGCGTTTACCGCCATGGGCGCGACGGTTACCGTTTCGGGCGGCTGTATGGAAGCCGTCACGGAGGGCGGCGTCAGAAGCGCGAACATCTTTTTTGACTGCGTGACCGTCGGCGCGACGATAAATACGATAATCGCTTCCGTGCTTTGCGATGGGGTGACAGTCATTGAAAATGCCGCAAAGGAGCCGCACATAGTTGACCTTGCGAACTTCCTCAACTTCTGCGGAGCGAATATCACGGGAGCGGGAACGGACGTTATAAAAATAAAGGGCGTGGAAAAGCTCCACGGCTGTACATACAGTATCATTCCCGATATGATAGAGGCGGGAACGTTTATGGTCGCGGCGGCGGCAACCGGAGGCAGGGTCTATATAGGCAACGTAATCCCGAAGCACCTTGAAGCAATCACCGCAAAGGTGTGCGAAATGGGCGCCGAGGTTGAAGAATATGACGAGGCTGTTATGATTACCCGCAGAGGAGAACTGCTTGCGGCAAACGTCAAAACTCTTCCGTATCCCGGCTTTCCGACCGATATGAACCCGCAGATTGCAACGCTTATGTGTCTTGCGGATGGTACAAGTCATATTTCCGAAACCATATGGGACGGACGCTTCCGCTATGTCGACGAGCTTCGCAGAATGGGCGCGACTATAAAGGTCGACGGAAAAACTGCAGTTATAGAGGGCGGCAAAGAGCTGACGGGCGCGTGCGTGAGAGCGGTTGACCTGCGGGCAGGCGCCGCTATGATAATCGCGGGGCTTGCGTGCAACGGCAGGACGGAAATAGAAGATGTCCACTATATTGAGCGCGGCTATGACGATATCGTTTCCAAGCTGCGCGCACTCGGGGCAAAAATAAGAAAGATAAATACTCCGGACGACGCGGATATGAAAACAGGATAAAAGCAAAAAAGTCTCTCTCGGTTTTTCCGGGAGAGACTTTTTTAGAGAAGAGATAAGAGAGAAGATCGAAGAGAAGCGGTGCGGCAGAGCCGCGATTTAATTCAAAAAAAGGCTCCCTTTACACAAAGGAGCCTATAAAACTCTGCATAAACTTCCAGATTACTGAAGTTTCTTTTGCCTTTTATGCAAGCCCTGTCTGTGCAGAGACTTAAAAGTCTGTATATCGTCCCCGATAACTGAAGTTTCTTTTGCCTACTTTTCTTTTCAAAGAAAAGTACGGTGCCTATTTTTCTTCTCGAAGAAAGAGCAGGGAGCAAAATCAAAAAGGAGCAGATTACCTGCTCCTTTGATGAAATTATAAAGTTTTATCAAACCAATAACTGAAGCTTCTTTTGCCTTTTATGCAAGCCCTGTCTGTGCAGAGACTTAAAATTCTGTACAAAGTTCCCAATAACTGAAGTTTCTTATGCCTACTTTTCTTTTCAAAGAAAAGTACGGTGCCTTCTTTTCTTCTCGAAGAAAAGAAGGTCAGAGCATATCGGCGATATCGAGAATGAGCTTTTCGGTCTTTTCCCAGCCGAGACACGGGTCTGTGATTGACTTGCCGTAGATTCCTTCGCCGATTTTCTGTGCGCCGTCTTCGAGGTAGCTTTCAATCATAAGTCCCTTTACCATACTCTTGATTTCGGCGTTCTGACGGCAGGAGGAGAGAATTTCCTTTGAAATTCTTATCTGCTCAAGCCAGTGCTTGCCGGAGTTTGCATGGTTTGTATCGACGATTATTGCCCTGTTTTTCAGGTCGTGGGCGGCATAATGTTCGGCGAGGAAAACGAGGTCTTCATAATGATAGTTGGGCTGTGATTCGCCGTGCTTGTTGACATAGCCGCGGAGGATTGCGTGCGCATATTCGTTGCCCTTGCTTTCAACCTCCCAGCCTCTGTATATGAACACGTGTGAATGTTGCGCCGCAGTTATCGAATTGAGCATAACGGAGAGGTCGCCGCTTGTCGGGTTTTTCATACCGACGGGGACGTCGAGACCGCTTGCGGTCAGCCTGTGGAACTGATTTTCAACGGAGCGCGCACCGACGGCAACATAAGAAAGCAGGTCGGAGAGGTAACGGTGATTATCCGGATAGAGCATCTCGTCTGCCGTGGAAAGTCCCGTTTCCTTGAGAACTCTTGTATGAAGCTCACGGATTGCAACTATCCCCTTGAGAATATCGGGGTTTGCGGAGGGGTCGGGCTGATGAAGCATACCCTTGTAGCCGTCGCCGACGGTTCTCGGCTTGTTTGTATAAATTCTGGGGAGAATGACTATCTTGTCCGCTACCTGATCGGCTACCTTTTTCAGCCTTGTGACGTAGTCGAGCACGGGGGCTTCGCTGTCTGCCGAGCAGGGCCCGATTATGAGAAGGAACTTGTCGCTCTTGCCGGAGAAAACAGCTTTTATTTCCTCGTCTCTCTGCTCCTTGATCTTTATAAGCTCCTCCGGAACGGGGTACATCTCCTTGACTTCCTTCGGAATGGGAAGTTTTCTTTTGAACTCCATATTCATAGTTTTTCTGCGTCCTTTCGTATATAAGAAAAATTATTTATCAAATAAAGCGCGGCGTGCCGTAGAGCACTTCATCATTTCGCGCATCGTTTCTCTGTCGCCCGTTTCAACGGCGGCTCTCATTTTGTTGAACTCTCTCTCAAATGCGTCCATTTCGCGGAGAAGAGCGTCGCGATTGAGAAGGAACAGCTCGCTCCACATTTCGTCATTGATTTTCGCAATCCTCGTCAGGTCGCGGAACGAGTCGCCGGTGTAGTCGCGCAGCTTTGGGTTTTCGCCCGCCGTCATAAGCGAAACGGCAATGCAGTGCGTCAACTGCGAGAGAAAGGCTATCATCTCGTCGTGAAGCTCCGGTGATATTTCGGAAATTCTTGTAAATCCCAGCTCCGCGCCGAGCGATTTGCAAAGCTCAATCGCCTCTTTTGAATTTTTTTCCGTCGGCGTGACGATGAAGTTTGCGCCGATGAAAACTCTGTCGTCACTGTATTCAACGCCCGACCTTTCGCGTCCTGCCATGGGGTGCGCCGCAATGAATTCGACGTCCGGACGGAGAATCGACTGAATATCGTAAACGATACAGCCCTTTACGCCCGTCACGTCCGTTATGATTATGCCGGAGCGCATATACTGCTGATAATCCGTTATCCATTTTTTGAATGTGTGCGGATAGAGGGCAAAGACGATAATGTCCGCTTCGCCGACGAGCGCGGGGTCGACCTCGGTCGTGCCGTATGCTATGATTTTGTTTTCAAGGGCATAATCTATCGTTTTCTGCGATATATCGATTGCCTTTATCTCGTAACCCTTTTTGGTCAGCGCTCTTGCATAGCTTCCGCCGATAACGCCGAGCCCGACTATAAGTATCTTTGTGTTTTTGTTAATCTCCAATTATTTTCACCTCCGCACCGAGCGCCGAAAGTCTTTCGAAAAAGTCCGGAAAACTCTTTTTGACGTCCTCCGCACCATCTATTTCGCCGCCCGTCAGCATCAGAAGCACCGCCATAGCCATAACTATGCGATGATCCTTGTGCGATACAATCGGCGTTGCCGGCGGCTTGATATCGCCCTTGAAAACCGTCAGCGTGTCATCGGAAAGCTCCGTTTTTATGCCGACTTTGCGCAGTTCCTCCGCCATGGCGGAGCCTCTGTCGCTCTCTTTGAGCCGCAGGCGAGCCGTGCCCGTAAGGGTGACGCCGTGCTTTGCCGCGCCGAGAGCCATAAGCACGGGGGCAAGGTCGGGACAGTCCGTTATGTCAAGCGTCGGGTGACGGGAGCAGATTTCATCAAAATATTGTGAAAATATCCTGTCGCCCTGAACGCTTTCGGGGTTCAGCCCCGTGATTTTTATGTCGCCGCCGAGACGGTTCATCGCTTCAAAGAAAGCCGCTCCGGAGCAGTCGCCCTCGACTGTGTATTCGCGCGGCGTATATTTTGTGCCGCCTTTGATTTTTATTTCGTCGTCTTCGATTTTTATCTCAGCGCCGAACGCCCGCATAACCTCTGCCGTTATCAGCAGGTACGAGCGGCTCGCAACCTTTCCCGAAAGAATTATCGTGCTGTCGCCCGGAAGAAGCGGGAGTGCCATCATAAGTCCGCTTGCAAACTGGCTTGACGCCTCCGCGCTGACGTTATATACGCCGGATTTCAGCCTGCCGCAAACTGAAACAAAGTCGATTCCTTTTTCAAATGTAAGCCCTTGCGCCGAGCATATTTTTTCATATTCCGAAAGCGGACGGGAAAACAGTTTTTCCGTGCCGCAGAGGGTGATTTTGCTTTTTGAAAGCAATGCGACCGCCGTAAGAAAGCGAAGCGTACTGCCGCTTTCGTCGCATCGGAGAGAGGCTTTCGGCACAGCCGAAAGCGGGTCGAACCCGCGGACATACGCCGTATCGCCGTCAAAGCGGATATCCGCTCCGAGCGCGGAAAGACAGTCTGCCGTTGCCAGAGCGTCCGCCGAAGGATATATTCCGTGCAGAACGCTTTCTCCCCGTGCCAACGCCGCACATATCAGCGCGCGATGACAAAAGCTCTTTGAAGGAGGGGCGATAAACGTTCCCGCCGCCGTTTTTTTACCTATATATACTTTCATTTTTCACCGTTTGTTCTTTTGATTATGAGGTCGATTGCCTCCGTATAGCCGTCCGTTCCGTGACCGGATATCGTCGCAAAGCAGGCAGGGCGGACATAGCTCGTTTTGCGGAACTCCTCGCGGGAATCGACGTCTGAAATGTGAACCTCGACCGTCGGTATCGAAACGGCTTTCAGCGCGTCTAAAATTGCGACGCTTGTGTGCGTGTATGCGGCGGGATTTATCACAATTCCGTCAAACTTTTTATAAGCCTTCTGAATTTCGGAAACGATTTTTCCCTCGCAATTCGATTGAAACAGCTTCACCCTTATGCCCCTTGCCGCGCAATGGGCTTTTATTTTCTTTTCAAGCGAGGAAAACGTTTCCTTCCCGTAAATATCCGGCTCTCTTATGCCGAGCATATTGATATTGGGACCGTTTATAACGAGTATTTTCATTTCTGCCCCCTCCGTGTCATTATAAGCTCTGCGACCTCCTCCGCCGTTCCGTCGCCGTCAATGCGGCAGTCTGCCGCCGCAAGATATTTTCCGTATCGCTCTGCATATCGCTTTTCGATCAGCTCTCTGCTCTGCGAGAGGGGACGGTCGGGCGTGGCTGTCAGCTTTCCGACGCTTCTGTCTATGAAAAATATTGTGCCGTTCTTTTTCAGGTTCAGAATGTTTTCCGCGCGTAGAACGGCGCCGCCGCCCGTTGCGATGACGGACGAGTTTTTCTTTGATATTTCCGCAATGAGCTCGCTCTCTTTTTTGCGGAATTCCTCTTCGCCCTCTTTTGTTATACATTCTGCCGGTGTGATACCGAATTTCTCGGCAAAGAGAACGTCGCAATCCATGAATTCCTTTCCCGTTTTTTCGGCTATCAGCCTGCCGACCGTCGTCTTTCCGCAGGACGGCATGCCGATAAGCACCGTGTTTTCCTTTTCAGAGAGGAGCTTTTCATATATGCGCTCCGTCGTGCCCTCCGGGTATGTTCTGTCATAAAACAGTTCGGACGCCTTCACAGCCTGTGCAACGAGCATATAAAGTCCGCCGCAGGCGGGCACTCCGCACAGCTTTGTCCGGACGATGAATTCCGTTTTCAGAGGATTGAATATTGCGTCTGCCGCACCACAAAGACCTTTGAAGTCAGCAGGATCGACGGCGCAGGCGGAAATGTTCGGAAACATTCCGAGAGGGGTTGTGTTTATTATGACGACGGGGGCGGAGGCATATTTTTCTTTTGCCTCGCCGTAGCTTATCTCGCCCTCCTCCGGATGACGGCTGACCTTTGTCACGCTACCCGCGCCAAGGCTTTCGCAAACGGCTTTTGCGGTTTTTGAGGTGCCGCCCGTGCCGAGAATGAGAACGTCGCTACCGCAGACGGGGATATTATTCTTTATCAGAAGCTCACGCATTCCGAAAAAGTCGGTATTGTAGCCGTAAAGCCTGCCGCCGCGGTTGACAACCGTATTCACCGCACCTATCGCCCTCGCCTCGTCGCTGACGTAATCCAGCATGGGGATGACGTCCGTTTTGTAAGGAATCGTGACGTTTACGCCGTCAAAATCACGCCTTGCCATAAACCCCGCAAGCTCCTCGCGCGGCATTTCAAAATTTCTGTATTCCGTGTTTCCGAGAAGGGAATGTATTTCTCTTGAAAAGCTGTGTCCCAGCTTCTCCCCGACAAGCCCCGTTTTCATCTTTCGCCTTCCTTTTTTATATCGGCGGTGACTTTCATATGCGGGAAATCCGTTCCGAAACGAACCGCCATAGCGTCGCATACGGCAATCGCCGTCACGGCGTCGATAACGGGGCAAGCCCTGTGAATTATTGCGGGGTCGTGCCTGCCGGTTATTTTCAGCTTTGCGTTTTCGTTTTTTATAAAATCGATTGTATCCTGCTCTTTGCCGATTGACGGCGTGGGCTTGACGGCACACGAAAAAATTATCGGTGTGCCTATCGATATTCCGCCGTATATTCCGCCGCAGTTGTTTGTTTTCGTAGTTACGTTGCCGTTATCTATTGTGTACGGGTCATTTGCCGCGCTGCCGAGCATATCGCAGAAGCCGAAGCCTGCGCCGAACGCAACGCCTTTTATCGCGGGGACGGAGAAAACGGCGTGTGATATTGTGCTTTCAAGACTGTCGAAGAACGGCTCGCCGACGCCTGCGTCAAGACCGGAAACCGCAGTTTCCGTAATCCCGCCGATACTGTCCGCCTGCTCCTTTGCCGAAAGAATTTCTTTTTTCATTTCATCGCCCGCCTTATCGCAGAGAACGGGGAAGGCGCGTTCTTTAATCAGTTTAATATCTTCTTTTATATCCGAAAAATGCCTGTCCTCCGCTTTTCCTATGCGGAGAATGTGCGTGCCGACGGTAATTCCGCGCATTGCAAGAGCAAGCTCGCAGATTGCGCCCGCCGCAACGATTGCCGCCGTTATCCTGCCGGAAAAATGACCGCCGCCGCGGTAATCCTCAAAGCCGTGATACTTGCAGTATGCCGCATAGTCCGCGTGTGACGGACGGGCAAGGGAAGCCGTGCTTTTATAGTCTGCGCTGCGGGTGTCGGCGTTCGGGATGATTATACAAATCGGCGTGCCGGTTGAGTAGCCCTCAAAAACGCCGCTGACAATGCGGAATTCGTCCTTTTCCTGTCTCTTTGTCGATATTTCGCCGCTCGGTCTGCGCCTTGCAAGCCTGTCCGATATGAACTCTTCGTCGATTTTTATTCCGGGGGCAAGCCCGTCGATAACCGCGCCGATACACTCTCCGTGGCTCTCACCGAATACGGTGACGCTTACGCTCTGTCCAAATGTGTTTTTCATATTCCGCTCCTTTATATGAGAATTTTGGAGAGCCTTTCGGAAAGCTCATCTGTTGTTGTCTTTCTTATTTCAAACGACCCTATACTGTCCACAAATACAGCGTTTATCGTTTCTCCCTGCATTTTCTTGTCGTGACGGACGGCTGAGATTATTTTATCCCTGTCCGCCTTTATCTTTGTCGGAATTCCGAGCGACTTTATCACTTTTTCAAGGCGCGGATAAACCTTTTCTCCGCACATACAGAGCATTCCGAGCGCGACGCATTCGCCGTGATAAAGCTCGCCGAGACTTTCTATCCCGTGACCTATGGTATGCCCGAAGTTGAGAATTTTCCGCAGTCCCGCTTCCTTTTCGTCCTTTGAAACAACGTCCGCCTTTATGCCGACGGCGCGCGCAATCATTTCTTCTATGTTGCGCTCGTCTATCCCGCCCTCGATCATCTCAAAAAGCTCCCCGCTTGACGTCGCCGCCATTTTCAGAGTCTCCGCCATTCCGCAGGCATACTGCCGACGGTCAAGGGTTTTCAGCACGTCCGGGTTGATTATGACAGCCTTCGGCTGATAGAACGTGCCGATTATGTTTTTTATCCCGCAAAGGTCGATTGCCGTCTTTCCGCCGACGGAGGAGTCGACCTGTGAGAGGAGCGTTGTCGGGACGTTATAAAAATCTATCCCGCGCATATATGTTGAGGCGGCAAAGCCCGCAAGATCTCCGACGACCCCGCCCCCGACGGCTATAACTTTATCGCTCCTTGTAAAATCGTGACGGAGCATAACCTCGCAGAGCATTTTATAATTTTCAAAATTTTTGCTTGCTTCTCCCTGCGGCAGAGTGACGGTTACCCCGCCTTCTGCCTTTGCGGATACCGCCTGCACATATTTTTCGGGAACTCCGTCATCCGTCACGACGAGGGTCTTTCCACCCTGCGGAATATAGCTTCCGATATGGGAAAGCGCACCCTTTTCGATTGTTATATCGTATGACCTCTCTCCGAGATTGACCGTTACCGTCATAATTCCTCCGTTTTTGTGTTTTATCTGTAAATTCCGACGACCTTCAGCCTGTCGCAGTATTTGCGCAGACCTTCAAGCATCTTTTCTCCCGCCTCGGAGCGGAGCGCGCCCTCGGCTTCAAGATAAAAATAATAATTCCAGACGAGTTCTTTTCTCGGTCTTGAACGGAGCGTTCTCATGTTGAAGCCCGCCTCGCCGATTACGCCCAGCGCGTCCGCAAGTGCGCCCGCCTCGTTTTTGACGGTGAACACAAGGGAAAAGCCGTCCGATTCCGAATAGCCCGCCGATGTGTTTTCCGCTCTTGAAAATACTCCGAAGCGGGTTGTGTTCGCTCTGCTTTCGTTTATATTCTTTTGCAGAACGTCAAGCCCGTAAAGCTCTGCCGCCTCCGCACAGCCTATCGCCGCGACGGTTTCATCGCCCATCTGCGATACCTTCATCGCCGCGGACGAGGTGCTTTGCGCGGTTTCCGTTTCCCATCCGCGGGACGATATGAATTTCGCGCATTGAGCCAGCGCCTGCGGATGACTTATTACTTTCTTTATTTTATCGACGGCAGATCCTGCCGGTGCCATAAGCACCTGTTCAATAGCCACGTCATAAACGGCGTTTACGCAGAGCGAACCCGAAAACAGCATATCCGTCACCTGACCGACCTCTCCCGCATAGCTGTTTTCAAGCGGGATGACGGCAAGCTCACATTCGCCGGACGATACCGAGTCATATGCTTCCTCAAAGCTGCTTTTTGCGACGGGGGTTCCGTTCGGAAACAGTTTTTTTGCCGTAAAGAAGGCAAATGCGCCCTCTTCTCCGCAATATGCGATTTTTTCTCCCTCAATCAGCTTGCGCTGATACGCCTTGGACGCTTTCATAATATCCTTCTGAAAGCCGATGTAATACGGGCGGATATCCTCCGGAACGAGAAGCGAGTTTTTCTTTATCAGCTCGTCCTCGCGGACGGGATCCTCAATCGGCAGTCCGCATTTGCGCTTGTAATCCGCAACGTCCTCCGAAGCCCTCATTCTTTCCTCAAAAAGCTCCGCTATTTTTCGGTCGACCTCCGAAATTTTTTTCCTTGCAAGTGTCAGTTTATTTTCCATATATTATTTTACCTTTTTCCGAGTCCGTATTCCTTTGCCAGCTTTTCAAATGCGGGCAGCGAGTTTTTAATGACGCTCTCCGAAACGCAATATGCGATTCTGACATAGCCTCCGACGCCGAAGTCGCCCGAGGGGACGAGCAGAAGCTCGTACTTTTTCGCTTTTTCGCAGAATTCGTTTTCGTCCTCCTCTGGCG
>JAHAZT010000045.1 GCA_018383975.1 Eubacteriales bacterium
GAATGGTCACTTATCTTTTGGGAAACGGTTCGATAGAAACAACTCTTACAAGAGCAAAGGAAGTAAGATGCATGGCTGAGAAAATGATAACTCTCGGCAAGACAAACACTCTCGCTTCTCGCCGTCAGGCTCTTTCATACATCACGAAAGAAGATGTTGTGAAGAAGCTCTTTGATGAGATTGCTCCCGCATATTCCGATAGAAACGGCGGTTACACAGCTATTTATAAGCTCGGACCCCGTCGCGGTGACGCTGCCGAAATGGCACTTATAAAGCTTGTATAATTAAAATATGAGTGAAAAAATGAAGCTCCTTTGACGGAGCTTCATTTTTATTTTGCAGACAAATGAGTTTGCGTCGGCTCTGTGCGGCTATTTTTGCGCTTTTTGCCGCCGAATATTTTTCTCAACAGCGGAGAAAGAAATTTCGGCGATTTGAGAACGATGATTTTCATTCGGAAGCTCCTTTTTCGGTCGATTATAATGCTTTCAATCTATGATATGCCGCAAAAAACTCAATTGCCACCGGAAAAATATCAAAAAACTATTGCAATCCTGAATTGGTTATGATATAATATCATCAGAATAGAGAAAGGACATTGAGACTGGGCTTCGCCCGGTCTCAATTCTTTGTAAAGAATAATTTTGAAGGGTGGAAAAACCGTGGCAAAAACAGCAAATATCGCGTCGATGGCGGAAAAGATAATCACGCCGTGCGTAGAGAAACTCGGATATCGCATCTGGGATGTTGAGTTTGTAAAAGAAGGCGCCGGATGGTATCTCCGCATTACAATTGACTCGGATGACGGAATTGATATTGACGACTGCGAAAAGGTGAGCAGGGCGATAAGTCCTCTTCTCGACGAGGCAGACCCGATTGAACAGAATTATACGCTTGAGGTCAGCTCGCCGGGACTGGAAAGAACGCTTCGTACACCGGAGCATTTTGCCGCCTGCACGGGCGAGGAGATAGAGGTCAGGCTTTATTCTCCGGACGAGACGGGGAGCAAGGCATATAAAGGAACGCTCGTCTCTTCGGATGGCAACAGCTTTACAATCGAAACAGACGGTGCGAAAAAAACGTTTGAAATGTCAAAAACGGCTAAGGCAAACGTATTTTTCGATTTCACCGATATAGAATAAATACAGAAGGAAGGTTTTCAGCAAAAATGAACACAGAATTTTTCACGGCGCTTGATATTTTCGTAAAGGAAAAGGGAATTCCGCAGGAATACATCATAGAAAAAATAGAGGCGGGACTCGCAAATGCGCTGAAAAAAGAAATAGGCGAGAATTGCAATATAAAAGTAATTCTTGACCCCGCAAAGAAGGACGTAAAGGTTGTAAGAGTCAAGAACATAGTTGAAGAGGTCACCGATCCGGAGCTTGAAATTTCGGTTGAAGACGCAAAGGCGTTAAACAAGAAATACAAGCTCGGCGGCACAGTTGAGACGGAAGTCAAAACCAAGGCGTTCGGCAGACTGAGCGCGCAGAGCGGAAAGCAGATTATCGTTCAGGGAATAAGAGAAGCCGAAAGAACGATGGTTATAAAAGAATACGAGAGCAAAAAGGAAGAGGTCATTTCGGCAACGGTGCTTCGTATCGACCCTGTCAACGGTAATGCGATTGTCGATACCGGTACAAGCGAGGCGGTTCTTCTCAAGGGAGAGCAGATACCCGGCGAACAGTTTTTCGTCGGCGACCATATAAAGGTTTTCGTTATGGAAGTCAAAAACGAGGTGAAAGGTCCGATCGTGACACTTTCCCGCACGCATCCCGGGCTCGTCAAGAGGCTTTTCGAGCTTGAAGTGCCTGAAATTCAGGACGGGACTGTTGTCATACGTGGTGTTGCCAGAGAGGCAGGCTCCAGAACGAAAATTGCGGTTGAGTCACGCGACGCTTCCGTCGATCCCGTCGGCTCGTGCATAGGCAACAGAGGCAGCCGTATCGGAGAGATAATAAGAGAACTGAACGGCGAGAAAATCGACGTTGTACGCTTCAGCGAAAAGCCGGAGGAGTACATCGCGGCGGCGCTTTCTCCTGCTGAAGTAAAGAGTGTTGAAATGGACGGAGAACGCAGCTGCAAGGTGCTTGTCGCGCCGGATCAGCTTTCGCTTTCCATAGGCAAGGAAGGTCAGAACGCACGTCTTGCGGCAAGACTTACCGGCTATAAGATAGATATAAAATCCGTTTGATAAGGCGGGCGCGGCGAATGGAAAACACAAAGAAAATTCCCGAACGCCAGTGCGTCGGTTGCAGGGCAAAAAAACCGAAAAGCGAGCTAATACGAATAGTCAGACCTGCCGACAGCGAAACGGCGGAGCTTGACAGAACGGGAAAAAAGTCGGGGCGCGGAGCATATATATGCCCGAGTGCCGACTGCCTCAAAAAAGCGAAAAAAAGGCTTCCCGTTGCGCTCGGTTGCTCCATAACCGATGAGGTTTACGAAAGGCTTGAAAAAGAAATAGAAAAATGATTGACGGAGAAAACAGAAAAACGGCGAAACTGCTTTCGCTCATCGGGCTTGCAAGAAAAGCCGGGAAACTCACAATCGGGACGGAAACCGTCTGTGACGGAGTGAGAAGCGGAAGCATAAAGCTTGTGATTGCAAGCGAAAAATCGTCCGACAATACGAAAAAACGCATATCAAACTGCACCGCATATTACGGCGTCCGGATTGAATATACGGGCGCGACGCCGGACGAACTCGGAACGGCGATAGGCAAGGGAGCAACGGCGTGCGTCGGTATCGGTGACGAAAACTTTATAAAGCTTATTGCCGGCAATCTCTGACAGTACTCATAAGGGAGGTACAACGAATGGTTTCAGCACAGAAGATACGAATAAACAATCTTGCAAAAGACCTGAATATGAAAAGCAAGGAGCTGCTTGAAGCGCTCACGGCAAGCGGAATAACGGGTAAAACCGCAACGGGAACGCTTGATACGACGGAATTCTCCGTGCTTTTTGACAGGCTTACATCGACAAATCAGATAACAAATATGGGAGATTATCTCTCCGGAAAGGCGGATATAGAGCGCCCGAAGGAAGAGATAAAAGAAGAAAGACCCGCGGCAAAGGTGGCTCCCGAGGAAAAGAAAACGGAAGAGAAAAAGGTGATTGCGGAGCAGAAAAAGACTCCGGAGGAGACTGCTCAGCCGAAACCTCAGGACGCACAGTCCGCAAAACAGCCGACGGCACAGCAGGGCGTACAGAAGCCCGCTCAGCAGACGGGCGACCGTCCGGCGCGTCAGCCGCAGAATCAGCCGAAGGTGAATTTCCCGCAGCAGGCGGAAAGAGGTGCGAGCCGCTCGGCGGACAGATTTGCACGTCCCGCACAGACGCAGGGTCAGAGCAGAAAGCCCGAACCGAGAAAGGAAATGCCTTCACAGCCGGCTCCTCAACCGAAAAAAGCGGAAATGAGAGGCGGCGGAGAGAGCGTAGAGGCAAAGAAAAAGACAAGAGTCATAGATACGAGAGCAAGCTCTGTCGACCTTTCCAAATATGACGAAAGACTTGAAAACTTTGTTCCGGAGTCCGCCAGAAGACTCAACGTTCCGGATAAACAGAAGGTCGGCAAAAAACAGCAGAACGGCAAAGGCATATATTCCGGCAAGCGCGGGGACAAGGACGCCGCCGCTCTTGCAAAGCTCCGCAAGGCAGAGCTTGAGAAAATCAAAAAGCAGCCGCTCAAGGTTACCGTTCCAGACGAGATTACCGTTTCCGAGCTTGCCTCAAAATTCAAGGTCAACGTCGGCGAGCTTATGAAAAAGCTCATGGGGCTCGGCGTTATGGCAACGGCAAACCAGAGCATCGATTACGATACGGCGTTCCTCGTCGGCGAAGAAATGAATATAATCGTTTCAAAGGAAGTTGTTGTAACGATTGAAGAAAAGCTCTTTTCCGAGGACACAGAGGACTCCGCGGAAACTCTTGTGGAGCGTCCTCCG
The DNA here is from genome assembly GCA_018383975.1 of Eubacteriales bacterium. Lineage (GTDB taxonomy): Bacteria > Bacillota > Clostridia > Oscillospirales > CAG-272 > CAG-841. The sequence continues at coordinate 3,950 of JAHAZT010000045.1, forward strand.
GTCGTCTGCGTTATGGGTCACGTTGACCATGGCAAGACGTCGCTTCTCGATGCTATCCGTAACACACACGTCACGGCAGGCGAAGCAGGCGGTATTACGCAGTCCATCGGTGCTTATAGGGTAAAAATCGGCGATAAATATATCACCTTCCTTGATACCCCCGGTCACGAAGCGTTCACCGCTATGAGAGCGAGAGGCGCAAAGTCGACTGACATCGCAATCCTCGTCGTTGCGGCGGATGACGGTATCATGCCGCAGACGGTTGAAGCAATCAATCACGCAAAAGCGGCAGGTATTTCGATAATAGTTGCGATAAACAAAATGGATAAGCCCGGCGCAAATCCCGAAGGGATCAAGCAGGAGCTGACAAAATACGACCTTGTTCCCGAGGAATGGGGCGGCGACGTTATGTGCGTTCCCGTTTCCGCTCTTAAAAAGACCGGTATAGACGATCTTCTTGAAGACGTTCTTCTCATTGCCGAGATGAAAGAGCTGAAAGCAAACCCGAACCGCAGAGCAAAGGGTATAGTCATAGAGGCGAGCCTGAAAAAGGGCCTCGGTCCCGTTGCGACGGTACTCGTTCAGAACGGTACGCTCCATCAGGGCGATACGGTCATCGTCGGCACGGCTGTCGGCAGAGTGCGTATGATGAGAGACGAAAACGGCAAGATTATGAAGAGCGCAGAGCCCTCCGTTCCTTGCGAGATCGTCGGTCTTGACTCCGTTCCGTCCGCGGGCGACGAAATGAACGCCGTTGAAGACGAAAGAATGGCAAGAGAACTTGCCGAACAGCGCAGAACGAAAGAAAAAGAAGCGGAATTTTCCGCATCGGCAAAGGTCAATCTCGACGACCTCTTTGCGCAGATCAAAGACGGCGTAAAGGATCTCAATATCGTCGTCAAGGCGGACGTCAGAGGCTCGGCGGAGGCTGTCAAGGCTTCGCTTGTCAAGCTCTCAAACGATGAGGTAAAGGTCAACGTTATTCATACGGGCGTCGGCGGCATTACTGAAAACGACGTTATGCTTGCAAACGCTTCGAATGCTATCATTATCGGCTTCAACGTCCGTCCCGACAAGGCGGCGCTCGACTCCGCGCAGGCGCAGGGAGTTGACGTCCGCACATACAGAATTATTTATGAGTGCATTGAGGAAATCGAAGCGGCTATCAAGGGAATGCTTAAACCCGTTTACCGCGAGAACGTCCTCGGTCATGCACAGGTCAGACAGACAATTCACGTTCCGAACGTCGGCACGATTGCCGGCTCATACGTTCAGGACGGCAAAATCACGCGCGCTTCGCTTATCCGCGTAGTACGTGACGGCGTTGTGATATTTGAGGACAAAATTTCCTCGCTCCGCCGTTTCAAGGACGACGTAAAAGAAGTTGCGTCGGGCTACGAATGCGGCGTCGGACTTGAAAAATTCAATGATATAAAAGAGGGCGACATTCTCGAAGCTTATATAATGGAAGAGATTGCAAGATAAGGAGAAACCGATATGAATTTCAGACAGGTACACCTTGATTTTCACAC
>JAHAZT010000014.1 GCA_018383975.1 Eubacteriales bacterium
AAGTATAGGAGCCGGGGCGTTCAGCGGTTGTGAGAAGCTGACAAGCATAACTGTTGAAAGCGGAAATGCCAAATATCATTCCTCAGGAAACTGCCTGATAGAAACAGCGGGAAAAACACTTATTGCAGGCTGCAGAAACAGCGTTATTCCGTCCGATGGTAGTATAACGAGTGTAGGAGACGGTGCGTTCCGGGACTGTGAGAAACTGACGAGCATAACCATCCCAAACGGCGTGACGAGTATAGGAGCCGAGGCGTTCAGCGGTTGCGAGAAACTTGCAAGTATAACAATGCCGGACAGCGTGACGAGCATAGGAAATAGTGCGTTCCGGGGTTGCAAAAGTCTTGCAAGCATAACAATACCGGACAGCGTGACAAGCATAGGGATGAATGCGTTCTGGGGTTGCAAAAGTCTTGCAAGCACAACAATGCCGGACAGTGTGACGATGCCGTGATAAGCTTTCTCTTTGGCGCTGAAAAGCTTGAAAAATCCGCGGGAAGAAGTTCGTTATGACAGGTAAGCTCAAAACATTTGTAAGTCACGATGAATTTCGTGAGTGCCTGAAAACACAGACAGATTCTGCCGGAAAGCAACTTTCCAATGCGTTTATTTTATACGAGGTAAATAAATATGAAATTCATCCATCTATCCGATCTTCATTTGGGGAAAAGAGTAAACGAATATCAGATGCTTGATGATCAAGCGTACATACTTAAAAAAATTATAAATATAATTGACGATGAAGTGCCAGACGGAGTAATTATTGCCGGCGATATATATGACAAATCCGTTCCGTCGGCTGAAGCAGTCGGGCTTTTTGACGATTTTCTCGTCCGGCTTGCAAAACGAAAGCTTGAGGTGTTTATAATCAGCGGAAATCACGATTCCCCGGAACGAATCGCATTCGGTTCACGTATTATGGATGCTTCCGGTATTCATTTGTCGCCGGTATATGATGGAAAAATTTTGCCGTTTTCCATGCAGGACGAGCACGGTACTGTTGATATTTACATGTTGCCGTTTATCAAGCCGGCCCATGTCAGAATGTTCTGCGACGAAGAAATATCTTCATATACCGATGCCATTAATTATGTCATTTCCAACCTTGATATAAAACCGAAAAACCGAAATATTATTGTTACGCACCAATTCGTAACGGGTGCTTCGCGTTCAGAATCGGAAGAAATTTCGATCGGCGGATCCGATAATGTGAATGCTGATGTTTTCGCTCCTTTTGATTACGTGGCGCTCGGTCATATTCATTCGCCTCAAAATTGCGGATCGGATCATATTCGTTACTGCGGAACGCCGCTGAAATATTCTTTTTCGGAGGCAAAGGATCATAAATCCGTAACGGTGGTCGAACTTGCCGAAAAAGGGAAAGTATCATACAGAACAGTTGAGCTTGTGCCACAGCACGACCTCGTCGAGCTGAAAGGAACATACGCCGAACTGACCTTGAAATCCTTCTATGAAGGTTCCACATGGCAGGAAGATTATACGCACATAACACTAACGGACGAAGAAGACATTCCCGATGTAATCGGCAAGCTGCGCACGATATATCACCGACTGATGAAGCTTGATTACGATAACAAACGTACGCGTTTGAATATGGAAATAAACAGTGTGACAGATGTGGAATCAAAATCACCGCTGGAGCTTTTTTCCGATTTCTACAAGTTGCAAAATAATCAGCCAATGACACAGGAGCAATTTGATTATGTAAAATTGCTTATTGAAAAATCATGGGAGGGTGAAAAATGAGACCGGTTAAATTAACGATATCTGCTTTCGGACCTTATGCAGGTAAAACGGTTCTTGATTTGGACAAGCTCGGGACGAGCGGACTTTACCTGGTTACCGGTGATACCGGTGCCGGAAAAACGACGATCTTCGATGCAATCACTTACGCATTGTATGGGGAAGCCAGCGGAGATAACCGCGAACCATCAATGTTCCGGTCAAAATATGCCGAAACGGATATTCCAACAGAGGTCGAGCTTGTATTTTCGTATGCAGGAAAAACCTATACGGTTAAACGTAATCCCGAATATGACCGGCCGAAATCCCGCGGCGAAGGCTTTACATCGCAAAAAGCCGAAGCGCAGTTGACATATCCGGACGGACGCATCGTAACAAAGCAACGCGATGTGGATAACGCAATACAGGATATCATGGGCATCGACCGCACTCAGTTTCTGCAGATTGCCATGATTGCGCAGGGAGATTTTCTGAAGCTTCTTCTCGCTTCAACGGGCGAACGCCAAAATATTTTTCGTCAGATATTCAAAACGCAATTGTATCAGGATTTGCAGGAAAAACTGAAGGCAGAATCAGCGCAACTGAAAAATCGATGCGAGTCGGTTAACAACAGTATCCGGCAGTATATCAGCGGAATTTCCTGCGACGAAAATGATATTTTCGATATAGAGGTAAAAAAAGCAAAAGAAGGATTTCTTCCCGTGGGTGAAGTCGTTGACATGGTTGAGCAACTGCTGAATAAGGACAAAGAAAAATATGATCTTTTGCGGAAATCCATTGATGAAACTGACAAACAGCTTGACACAATCAAAGACAATCTCAGAAAAATCGAAGCGGCGGAAAAAGTTCAGGCGGCGCTGGACAAAGCAAAGAACGATCTGACAACAGAAAAAGAGAAAAACAAAGAATTGGCAACCGCTTTTGATATCGAAAAAAGCAAAGCGCCCGACAGCGAAAAACTGTCGGCAGATAAAGCAAAAATCGAGGCGGAGTTTCCCCGCTACGATACACTGGCTGTGCTGGAGGAGCAAATCACGACAGGCGAAACGCAGGTTGCCCAGCAGGAAAAACAGCTAAATGAAAAACGGCAGCAGTACACGCTCGATACAGAGCGCGTCGATAAACTCAAAAAAGAATATGAGTCCTTGGAAAATGCCGGCGAGGACAGAGAAAAGCTTGTAAATCAGCGGGATAAACTGGAAGAAAAGCGCAAAAAACTCAGTGCTCTCTCGGATGCATTCAAAGAATCCAATGCTCTGAACGAAAAATTGATTTTCCTTCAGGGTGAATATCAAAAAGCATCCGATGAATCTGAGAAAGCGTCGGCGGATTATGAAATAAAAAATCGTGCATTTCTGGATGAGCAGGCCGGAATCATCGCCGAAACTTTGGAAAACGGTAAGCCATGCCCTGTATGCGGCTCTTTAGAACACCCATGCAAGGCACATAAATCCGAAAAAGCGCCCTCAGAAACGCAACTCAAACAAGCAAAAGATTACGCTGATACAGCTCGCAAATCAACGGAAGAAAAAAGCGGTCTGTGCAAAGCAGCAAAGGCGAAGCTCGATACCCAAAATGCGGAAATTCAAAAGCAAATCAAAAATTTGTGGCAAGATGTTTCCGTCGAAGAAGCCAAGTGCAAACTTGAAAATGAGCAGAGCTCCGTTTCGGCACAGATAAGCGAGCTGAAAAATGCTGTTATGGAAGAGGAGCGGAAGGCTTCCCGCAGAGCCGATCTATCAAATACAGTGCCGGGAGCCGAAGCCTCTTTAAAAGACCAAGAAAACAATATCACTTCCCTCAATACTGCATTGGAAGCCGAAAAAGCGTCGCTGGAAGAAAAGAAAAGCAGGCGTGACGCCGATAAAAAGGCTCTTCGCTTCGATAATAAAACTGCGGCAAAGAATGAAGTGCAACGCCTTGCAAAGTGCATTGAGGAAATGAAAACCGCCTACGATTGCGCGCAAAAAGATCTGACGGACTCAAACGAGAGAATAGCCGGATTTGAGGCATTAATCAAAGAACTGTCAAAACAGATTTCTTCTGATTTTAAGCTTGATAGAGAGTCTGAAGAAGCTAAAATGGAAAATTTGACGGCAAAAAAGAAAGCAGACGATGCCGCCTCAAAAACGTTCCATGTGCGCATTGAGACCAACAAAATGGCGCTTTCAAATATCCGTTCAAAAATAGGGGACCTTGATGCTTTGGAAAAACGCTATGCTTGGATGGAGGCTTTATCAAACACAGCCAACGGAAAGATGGCGAATAAAGACAAAGTCATGCTGGAAACTTATATCCAGATGACGTATTTTGACCGCATCATAGCACGCGCAAATACCCGTTTTATGGTTATGTCAGGTGGCCAATATGAACTGAAGCGCCGCAAGGAAGCAGATAACCATCAAAGCAAGAGCGGACTTGATCTTGATGTTATTGACCATTACAACGGAACCGAAAGAAACGTCAAAACGCTTTCCGGCGGTGAATCTTTTAAGGCGTCACTCTCTCTTGCTCTTGGGCTTTCGGATGAGATTCAGGCCTCTGCCGGCGGCGTGCAACTTGATACGATGTTTGTTGACGAGGGCTTTGGTTCTCTCGATGAAGAGTCCCTGGATCAGGCAATGAATGCTCTTTCGGGTCTGGCGGACGGAAATCGCCTGGTGGGCATCATTTCACATGTTACCGATCTGAAAAACCGTATAGACAAGCAAATTGTAGTCACAAAAGAAAAGAGCGGCGGAAGCAGGGCAAGTATTGTTTTGTGAGGAATGGTTGCTGTGAAAAAATAAAGTCCCGCAAAAATCAGGTGACAGGTGGAAAGCATGTCGAAGATAGCAAAGCGCGCCCTCTCACGGCGCAATCATGGGTTCGATTCCCGTAGGGGTCACCAAAAAAGAAAAACCGCCAAACGGCGGTTTTTCTTTTTTGCCCGAGGGAATCGAAGAGAGCGGTAGTGAATGACAGCCTTAGATGGCTGTCAGAGCCGCTTGACCCGAGGGCGTCGGGCCTGCGAGAATCGATTCCCGAATTAAACCGCCAAACGGCGGTTTTTATCTTTTTGCCCAGATATAATAGCCGCCGGCGTTATCGGGCGAAACGCAGACAGTGTTTGACGTTTTCGGCAGAACAAGCTCCCCGCTCTCACCGGACTGGCGAGAGATGATATATTCGCCGTAGGCATAGAATTTGCCTTCGTCATAGAGGGAGGAATATTCCTCAAGCGTTATTTTGCTGCGATAAATTATTTCCGCGTGCGGCTCGCTTACATAGCGCAGATGCCATGGCTCGTATTCAACGCCCGTCAACTTCTGACCCCACATCGGATAGCGGATTATAAATCCGAATTTATATGAATTCTTCGCAACCCACCTGCCGACGTTACTGTTTATAAAACGCTTCTGCGGATAGCCCTCGATTTTTACGTCGACGGCAAGCCCCGTTTCGTGTTCGCTCGTTCCCGCCGGCACGGCAAACGGGTTATTTTCATAAACCCAAGCCTGATATTCTCTCGTTCTGTATGTGCTTGTCAGCAGAAGGTCCTTTCCGAATTTGCTTTTCACCTCGGAGAAAAGGCGTTGAAGATCATAGAAGGCATATGTGCTGACGCTGTTTTTATCGTCAACCGCGGCAACGACGGGAACGTCCTCCTCCGAAAGCGGATGATCGGCGTTCACAAGCCACATAATATTGCTGAATGAAACTCCGTCCGCCGTCCGGATTTCGGAAATGTTGACGCGATAAGTCTCCGCTTCGTCCATGGCAAGCTCCGAAACAAGCCCCGTTTCTCCCTTGCCGATACCGTCAAAAAAGCCGTATATCCTCCAGAACTCATACCTTATGATATAAGCCGAAAGAAGTCCGACAGCCAGAATAACGGCGCACAGCGCAACCGTAATCAGCCCCTTTTTGTTTGTTTTTGTCACAATGCCTCCTTTCTTTGTTACAGCGTGGCGGCGACGGTCAGAGCCGCAACGTATTCCGCACCCATCTTTCTTGCAAGTCCGGCGCAGGCGGAAAGCGTGCTGCCTGTTGTCGTCACGTCGTCAATTATTATCACCTTGTACGGTGCATTTACATTTTTTAATGCGGAATATGACTTCCCCGCGTTTTCAAATCGTTCTTCAAGCGTCAGCGATTTCTGACTCTGCGTTCCGCCGTCGTGCGCAAACATTTTCAAAGCGGGTATTTCCGCAAGGCGGGATATCATCCTGCACAACTCCTTTGACTGGTCAAAGCCGTATTTGTTGACGCTTTTCTTGCTTCTCGGAACATAAGTCAGCACACATTCCGAAAATCCGCCTATATCTGTTATAGCCGAAAAAAGCGCGTTTTTACATTCCTTTGCGAGAAATTCGCGCAGACGCCTGCTGTTTTTGTGTTTGAGCGAATATATCAGCCTTTTCGATATCGCGCTTTCGTATTCAAAAACGTGAACAGCCGTGTCTGTATTGCGTATGCGATTGCATCGACAGTCGCTCTGTGTCATACCGCACGCGCGGCACCTCTCGCCGCACATATCCCTGTATTTCCTTTCGCAATCGGGACAGAGATATTCTCCGTGCGTCACCTTGCCGCAAAGAAGACACTTCGGCGGGAAAAGAATATCTGTTATTTTCATTCGTCATCAAACCTCGTAAGAAAATATTCAAGCCCCGAATAGCGTTTTGCCTGACGGTTGTTATCGACCATCATATCCGCAACGCTTCCGTTACCGACAAGCACAACTATGCTCTGCGCTCTCGTTATCGCCGTGTAAAGAAGGTTTCGGGTCAGGAGTTTCGGCGTATAGCCGAACAAAGGAATGACAACAATCGGATATTCGCTGCCCTGACTTTTATGCACGGTTATTGCATACGCAAGCTCCAGCTCCTCAGCGACGGTGAAATCATATTCAACGATTTTTCCGTCATAATCGACGGTTATCTTTTCCTCTGAATGACTGATTTTCACAATCACGCCGATGTCTCCGTTGAAAACGCCGGTTCCTTCGCCACCGTCTGACTTTTTCCATGTTATGCTGTAATTGTTTTTCACCTGCATAACCTTATCGCCCTCGCGCAGCACGGACATTCTGCGTTTCAGCTCGCGCTTTCCGCCCGACGCCGGGTTTATGGCGTTCTGAAGCACGGAACAGAGCGCTTCCGTTCCCAGAACGCCTTTTTTGGACGGCGTTATAACCTGTATTCCGTCAAAAACGGAAAGCCCGTAGCTTTTCGGAAGACGTTTTCTGCAAAGGTCGACAATCGTTTGCGCCGTCTGCTCGTCCGTCTCTCTGGGCAGAAAGAAGAAGTCGCCGTCTTTTTTTGTCAGGTCGATGTGTTCGCCGTCGTTTACGGCGTGCGCGTTTGTGACGATCAGGCTTTCCATAGCCTGACGGAAAATGTGTTTAAGCTCGATTGTATTGTATCTGTCAGACGCTATTATGTCCTTGAAAACGCACCCGGGACCCACAGGCGGAAGCTGACTCGCATCGCCTATAAGAATCAGTCTTGCCGTCGGTCTTATTGCCCGCAGAAGCGACTCCATAAGGTAAATATCTATCATCGACGACTCGTCCACCATGATTACATCCTCATCGAGAGGGTTGTCCTCGCCACGACGGAATATCGGCTCGTCCTCAGACGTCCGCTCCGTTTCAAGCAGACGATGAATGGTTTTCGCTTCCCTGCCCGTCGCCTCCGTCATCCGTTTCGCGGCACGACCCGTCGGAGCGCACAACGCAACGGAGAGTCCGAGCGTTTCAAATATTCTTATTATCGCCCGAGCGACTGTCGTTTTACCCGTTCCGGGACCGCCCGTCAACACAAATACTCCCTGACAGAGCGAATCCGTTATCGCCTTTTTCTGCAGCTTTGCATATGAGATATCGTTTTCAATTTCCGCCTTTTCAATCAGCGCAGAAACGTTCATAATGTCGATGCGGTGGTCGGTTTTTGAAAGGCTGTCCAGCTTTTCGACAATATATTTTTCCGCTTTATATGCATTTTTCGTGTAAACACAGTCGCGCCCGTCCTCTTTGACAAGCACAAGCTCGCCACTTGAAATCAGTATGTCAAGCTCCGCCTCCGCATTTTCCGGCGAACACGAAAGCAACTTGCACGACGTTTCAATCAGCTTGTTTTTCGGCAGATAAACGTGTCCGCTCGAATACTGATTATACGTCAGCACGAATTTTATGCCCGCGGCAGTGCGTTCCCGCGAGTCCTTCGGAATTCCGAGCGACCGCGCGACGGCGTCCGCCTTTTCAAAGCCGATACCGCTTATTTCGTCGCACAAAAGATACGGGTTTGCTTTGATAACGTCGACCGCGCCGCTGCCGAACCGCTTATAGATTTTGACAGACGTCATCGGGCCGAAATAGTCGCGGCAGAACATCATCACCGTTCTCATTCCGAATTGAGAGCGGAAGCTCTCGCCTATCTCCTTCGCTTTCTTCGGCGATATGCCGGGAAGGTCGCAGAGCCAGTCGGGGTTATGCTCGATTACGTCAAAGCTGTCAAGCCCGTATTTTTCAACAATGCGCTTTGCCGTCACCCGCCCGATCCCGCGTATAGCACCGGACGAAAGATATTTCAAAATTGCGGTTTCCGTCGAAGGAAGCTGCTTTTCATAATATTCTATTGAAAATTGCTGACCGAATTGCGGGTGAACCGTCCATCTTCCGCCCGCCTCAATGCTTTCGCCCTCGCAAAGATACGGCATTATGCCGACAGACGTGACAAGCTCATCGTCGTCCGTGGCAATATCGCAGACGGTATAGCCGTTTTCTTCGTTCTGATATACAATTTTTTCAATCATTCCGGAGATTTTTATAAGCTCCTCACCGTCACGAATTTCGTTCATCGTTTTTCCTTTTAGATATAGTTTATTTTTATATTTTTGTGTTTTCTTCTGAATTCTTCGGCAATCGCCGCCGTCTTTTCCCGCTCCGGCGAGCCGGACGGAATATTTATGTTTATCCTTTTGACCTTGAAGGTCGACTCGGCAATCGCCGCTCTTATGCAATACTCAACGTTTTCCGCGTCGGCATAAATGCTTATCTCGTCTCCTATGGCCTCGCATCCTTGCTTTTCCAGCTCCTTCCCCGCACGCACGGAAACCGCAATCGCAATAACGATATAAATTATGCAAAATGCGCAAAACGCTATGAGAATTTTAAGAAATATAGACATAAACGGGCTCCTTTTTGCTTTTATCATATGATATGAAAAAGGTCGCCCGTTTGTTATTCCGTTATTTTTTTCAGACCCTGAGTCCGAGCATATCAGCGAGCTTTCCGGCAATATCCGTCTTTTCAAAACGAACGCCGAGTTCTTCTCTGCCGAAGTGACCGTATGCCGAAAGCGGAGTGAATATCGGCTTTCTGAGTCCGAAATATGAAATTATTGCCGCGGGGCGGAAGTCGACCGTTTCACGGAGAGCCTTTGCAATTCTCTCGTCGGAAACCTTGCCCGTACCGAACGTGTTTACGTTTATACAGAGCGGATGCGCAACGCCGATCGCATATGCAATCTGCACCTCGCACCTGTCGGCTACACCGGACGCAATTATGTTCTTTGCCGCATATCTTGCCGCATAGCATGCGCTTCTGTCAACCTTTGTGGCGTCCTTACCGGAGAATGCGCCGCCGCCGTGTCTTGAATAGCCGCCGTATGTATCAACGATGATTTTTCTTCCCGTCAGACCGCTGTCGCCGTCCGGTCCGCCAACAACGAATCTGCCGGTCGGATTAACATATATCTTTGTGTTCGCGTCAATCAGGTGCTTCGGCACTATGGGACAGATGACCTTTTCGATTATGTCATCGCGTATCTGTTTTTGCGTTGCGTCCGGATCGTGATGAGCGGAAACGACGATATTGTCAAGTCGCACGGGCGTGTCGCCGTCATACTGAACGGTAACCTGCGTTTTGCCGTCGGGACGAAGATATGCTATCTCGCCGCTCTTTCTGACGGCGGCAAGCTTCTTTGAAAGCTCCGTTGCAATTGAATAACCGAGCGGCATAAGGTTTTCCGTCTCTCTGCAAGCAAAACCGAAGACCATTCCCTGATCCCCCGCGCCGATATCAAAGCCGTCGCCTGCGCCTTCCTTTGCCTCAAGCGATTCGTCAACGCCCATCGCTATATCGGGCGACTGGGTATGAATAAGGTTGAGAATTTTGAGGTTGTCGCAGTCAAAGCCGTATTCTTTTTTCGTATAACCGATATCGCGGACGGCGTCTCTGACCGTCTTTTCAATATCGATATTTGCGTTTGCGGTTATCTCCCCCATAACAAGAACGTGCTGTGTTGTTACGGCTGTTTCGCACGCGCAACGCGCGTTTTCATCGTTGCGGAGAAGCGCGTCAAGCACGCTGTCCGAAATTCTGTCGCAAACCTTATCGGGATGACCTTCCGTCACCGACTCGGTTGCAAAAAATCTTGTTGCCATTTTCTTTTTCCTTTTTTAAGCTATTATTTCTTAACAGTCCCGAATAAAAATCGTCTTGGACTTTCCCAAGACGACCGAAATGCTTAAAACAAATCTCATCTATCGGGAATTGGCACCTTGTATGATACAGGTTGCCGGGCTTCACAGGGCCAGTCCCTCCGCCTCTCTTGATAAGATGTGCTTATTATATCATATGTTTTGTTATAATGCAATAGAAAATCTGTATTTTTTCGTCAATCAGCCGAAAATTCCGGCAATACCGAACGAAACCAGCGACATTATCACTCCCGCCGCCATAACTCCGAGCAGGGTTGAAAGAATCGCCTTCCAGAACGGCATATCAAGCATTGCGCAGACAAGACTTCCCGTCCACGCGCCCGTGCCGGGGAGCGGTATCATAACGAATAACGCAACGCCCCAGAAGCCGTATTTTGAAATTTTCTCTTTGTTTTTCTCCGCCTTTGCGACAAGCCAGTTTGCAAATTTTGAAAAGAATTTTGATTTCTGCATCAGCTTGATTATCGCTTTGATAAAAAGAAGTATAAACGGCACGGGGAGCATATTCCCCGCGACGCTTATGAGATACGTTGAAAGCGGACTCATCTTTAGAGCCGCGCCTATGGGTATCGCGCCGCGCAGCTCGATTATCGGTATCATCGAGCAGAAGAAAACGCAAAGTTCCCCGCCGACGGTTTCAAGGAAAAAGCTCTTTATGGATTCCGTTATTGATAAAAGCATATTACTCTCCGGATTTATATTTTCGCATAATTATATGCGCGTCTTTCGGAATTTATTTTCTGCCGTGAAGTATCGGCGAAAGTCTTTTGTAGGTGAAGAAAACTATTGTCGACACAACAAGCCCCTTCACAAGCGTAAACGGCACATTGAAGATAAGAAGTGCCTGCGGCAGGCTCTCAATCGACGGAAGAATTGCACGATACATTGAAATTATCGTCTCCTCCGAAAGCCCGTATGCCCGCATATAGAACGGATATGTTATATAGTAGTTTACGGGGAGACTGGCTGCCGCCATTACGAGCGACCCTGTCAAAGAGCCGATGAGCGCTGACTTTTTCGTTTTTACACATTTGTATATTATTCCCGCGGGGATAACAAAACAGCACCCTAAAATGAAGTTTGCAAGCTCGCCCACCCCCGCGCTTGACGATACCGCAATATGTATTGCGCACTTGATGAGACAGACCGCAACTCCGGCTATCGGACCAAGCGCAAACGAAGCGAGCAGTGCCGGAAGGTCCGAAAAATCGAATTTTACAAAGCTCGGAATTATAAAAGCGAGCGGAAATTCAAGATACATAAGCACAGTCGCAACCGCGCCGAGCACACCGACCGTCGCAACCGATTTGACCGTTATTTTATTTTCTTTCATATTTTCCCTTTCTTCTGCCGGAAAATAAAAAATCCCCGGCGACACAGGGGGAACGCGGCTTTCGCCGCAAATCTTTTCTCATCCGGACTTTAACCGTCGGTCGGGGGATTTCACCCCGTCGGCGCCCGAAGGCGTTCGCAGACTGTAACTGCCGGTATGGATTTTCACCATTCCCCAAAGATTTTTTGATAATTTTTCGGGGCAGGTTGCCCCGCCCCGAAAAATCATAATGTTAATTACTCAATGATAGAAGCAACAACGCCGGAACCAACTGTTCTGCCGCCTTCACGGATAGCGAAGTTAAGTCCCTTCTCGATAGCGATAGGTGTGATAAGCTCAACTGTCATATCAA
>JAHAZT010000055.1 GCA_018383975.1 Eubacteriales bacterium
AAGGGATTTGCGAGTGTGCGAAGCACGCTTGCAGGCGTCGCCGAGACGGGTTCGGAAACCGCGCAGCGGTTGGAGGGTTGTAAAAGAACAATCCCTCACCGCCTTCGGCGGAGCTCCCTTTACACAAGGGATTTGCGAGTGTGCGAAGCACACTTGCAGGCGTCGCCGAGACGGGCTCGGAAACCGCGCAGCGGTTGGAGGGTTGTAAAAGAACGATCCCTCACCGCCTGCGGCGGAGCTCCCTTTACACAAGGGAGCCGTATATCGTCCCCGATAACTGAAGTTTCTTTTGCCTACTTTTCTTTTCAAAGAAAAGTACGGTAGAATTGGGATAAAATCAGCCAGTTTGAATTGAACGGGCGCATGGCGTTCCAGTAGCCGACGCCGAAAAAGCCGTATTCGAGGGGCAATGCGAGTTTTGCCGTTACGGAGCGCGGGTCCTCAAACCAGACTTCGTGCATGACGCCGTTTTTATAGTAATTGAAATAAGGCGACTGCGCCGTCTCGTCAAATTTTATTTCGGCATTGTTTTCAGCGGCTATGCGAGGCGCGTCCTCATTTGAAATGAGGGTTGCACGGGTTTCGCCGGATTTGTAGGGCAAAGCCCAGTCGTAGGCATAGTTCGGAATACCCATAATGATTTTTTCGGGCGGGATTTCCGTAACGGCATAGTCAAGCACGCGTCGCACGGCATTTATCGGCGCGACAGCCATCGGCGGACCGTAAGTATAGCCCCATTCGTAGGTCATGAGAAAGACCCTGTCTGCCGCCGCACCGATTTTGTCGTAAAGGTGACCCTGATAGAGAAGACCTGCCTGATCTGCGGAGGTTTTCGGCGCAAGAGCGGCATAAACGGTGTATCCGTGTTGATTTAAGGCGCGTTGCGCCTTTGAGATAAAGTCCGCATAGGACTGCGCGTCCGACGCGCGGATGAATTCAAAATCAATATCAAGTCCGGTGTAACCCTTTTTCGTCATTTCGGCGATGATTTCGCTTATGAGCCTATCCTCTGCATCGGGTGACGAAAAAAGACCGCTTGCAAGCTCGTTTGAAAAGCCGCCGTCCTCCGTGAGCGTTGAGAGATGCATAAGCGGCATTACGTCATAGTCGCGACAGGCTGAAAGCAGACTTGCGTCCGATAGGGAAAGGAGCGAGCCGTCGACGGTAAATCCGTATGTAAACGGCGCAAGCGACGAAAGATACGGCAGAGTCTGACGCAGTACCCGCTCTTTTATAAAGGTGTAAGCGTAGGCATATGAAAAATAATCAGCCTTCGGAGCTTTTTCAAAGTCAATGACGAGCGTCTGTCCGGCGGCGAGCGGAATATATCCGCCGCAGAGCGACGGATTCCGACGGAAAAGGTCGTTTCGGGTTATCCCGTAGCGCGAGCATATCGAAAAAACCGTGTCGCCGCTTTTGACGGTATGAGTGACCGTCGGCGAAAGAATGAGCAGGCATTGACCGATCGCCAGCGGATACGGCGGGGAGATGCCGTTCCATTCGGCGAGGAAAGCCGCCGTGACGCCGGACTTTTTTGCGATTGAATAAAGCGAGTCGCCCGCCGATACTGTGTATAAGGTCAAAAAAACACCCCTTTATAACATGGTCTATACCATATTATGAAGGGGTGAAGATTTCTGTTATCAGCCGACGTAATTTATCGTCACATTCGGGCAGCCGTTGAATATTTCCGCTTCCTGAGCGCGGAACTTCTCGGGTATTGTTACGGTTTTGAGGGAGGTGCAACCGGAGAACGCGCCTGCGCCGATTGTTTCAACGGAGGAAGGAATGACGAGCGTTTCAAGCGATTCGCAACCTGAGAACGCGTTTGCGCCGATTTCCCTGAGCGTTGAGGGGAGGGCGAATTCCTTAAGACCCGTGCAGCACCAGAATGCCATATCGCTGATTGTTTCAAGTCCTTCCGCAAAGTTGATTTTTTCAAGATTGATTGCGCTGAAGAAGGCGATCGAATTTATAATTCTGACAGTTCCGGGGATCGTGAGTTCCTTGACCGAAGTCAGTCCCTGCTGGGCGCCGATGTTTCCGAGAACGCCGATTTCCGTGACGTTCAGCGCTTCGTTTTTGTAATTATAGGTTGACGGAATGGTGACGGAGGAGTCTTCTCCGTAGTACTTGCTTATCAGCACGTGAGAGAATTTTCCGTTTTCATCGCGCATGATTCTGTAAAGGAAGGCGCCCTCTTTGATTTCCTTGTACTTGTCAAGGTCGGGCTCTGTTGTGGTCTCTGCGGGGGGTGTGGTGGCTTCTGCGCCTGTGGTGGTTGTTCCGAAGCCGGTGGTTTCCGCCGCTTTCGTTGTCGTCTGGTCGACGGTTACGTCCGGAGGATTTACGGGATCCTTTCCGCATGACGCCGCAAAAGCGATTACAAAAGTAAGAACGAGAAATAAAGCAATAAATTTTTTCATATATTTATCTATCCTCAATTATTTTATTAAGCCGAAAGCTCGTTTGCTCATAAATGATAACACAAACAAAGGGGTTTGTCAAGGAAGTTAATCAAAAGTTAGAATATGACGGAGAGGAGAAAACGGATGGCAGAGAAGAAAAAATCAGCCGTGACGGCGATTATCGCGGCTTTTTGCGTGTACGTCGGAATAAAATATTTTTTTGCGCCGTGTGCGCCGTTCATAATCGGACTTGCCGTATCGACGGTTTCCGTCAAAGCGACGGGGAGACTCGGAATCAAAAGCAAAAAGGCAAGGGAAAGGCTTTCCGCCGTCTTTTCCGTGCTGATTTATTCCGTTTCGATCGCGCTTGCCGCGCTTTTCGGAAAGCTCCTGTACCGGCAGATAAGCGGACTTTATGCAAGCTGGCTGCGCGACGAAGGAAAGGTCATCGGGCTTATAAAAAAGCTCCGTCTCGTGCCGGACTTCATATCCGGAAAACTGTTTCCGGACTTTTCGGGCGACGTCGGCGAGGTGCTTTCGTCTGTTATAAAAAGCCTGATGGGAAAGCTGTTTTCGGGACTTTCGTCTTTTATCGGGAGGGCGGCGGCGCAGGTTCCGTCGGCACTGCTTTTTTCGGTTGTCGCCGTGGCTTCGGGGATTTTGTTCTGCTTCTGCTATGACAGTATTCCCGCTTTTTTCGGAAAGTATTTTCCCAAGGGGAAGGGCGGCAGAGAGATCGCCGCCGCGATATTAGCAACGGTGAAAAGCGAGCTTCTGATATCATTTCTGATTTTTTCCCTGCTGTATCTCGGTTTTTCGCTTGCGAAGGTGCGCTTTGCGCTTGCGCTCGCGCTCGTGACGGCGATTTTCGACGCTCTGCCGGCAATCGGAACGGGAATAATTCTTGTGCCGTATGCGGCGGTGACGTTTTTTGCGGGCGAAAGAAAAACCGCCGTAATCCTGCTCGTTTTCTGGGCGTTGACCGCCCTTGCGCGACAGATAACCGAGCCAAAGCTGATAGGCGAGGGACTGGGAACGCCGGCGGTCGTTTCGCTCTTTGTGATGTACGCCTGCATAAAGCTGTTCGGAGCGGCGGGCGCGTTCGTTTCGCCGCTTCTGTTGACGGTCGCCTCAGTTTATATCGGCGCGGAAAAGGAGGCAAAATGAAATTACCGCGCTTTTCCGTCCATCCTTTTGCCGCGGCGGGAATATTTCTTCTGCTTTTTGCCGTGCCGCGGACGCAGAGCGTCGCTTT
This sequence comes from Eubacteriales bacterium, assembly GCA_018383975.1. Taxonomy (GTDB): domain Bacteria; phylum Bacillota; class Clostridia; order Oscillospirales; family CAG-272; genus CAG-841. Next base: position 3,664 of record JAHAZT010000055.1, read on the forward strand.
TGTAACGGTTACCGTCATGCACGAGCTGGGACACGGCACGGCGGCGCTTCTTCTCGGAAAGAGAATTGAAAAGATAACGCTGATGCCTGTCGGAATAAGCATGAAAATAAGTGCGGCGGCGTCATATGCGGAGGAAATATTCATAGCCTTTGCGGGACCGTTTGAGAACATACTGATAATCATTCTTTCTCCGCTTTTTCCGCAGAGCGGTTTTATCCGTCTCTTTTCGCAGATAACGCTTGCCCTGAATCTCCTGCCGATGGCAACGCTTGACGGCGGACGGATATTATCCGCCGTTGTTTCGCTTGCGTTCGGCGAGGGCGCGGGCGAAAGGACGGTGAAATTCACAACGTCGGTTACGCTGTTTTTTCTCTGGACGCTTGCCGTCTATATCTTTTTCTATACGGCGGAAAACATAGCCCTCCTGATATTCTGCGCATATCTTTTTGCGGGATATATTGCGTCAAATGGGGTTGAATAATTTTGCGGAATGTGATATAATAAGTCATCCTGCCGGATGGCAAAAGGGAGATGATTTTATGAAGGACGAACTCACAAGAAGAATAAACGAGCTTGCTCACAAGGAAAAAGCCGAAGGGCTGACGGAGGAGGAAAAGGCTGAGCAGATAAAGCTCCGCAACGAATTCAGACTGCGCTTTCGCGCGAGCTTTGCGGGTCAGCTTGAAAATACCGTCATCAAGCGTCCTGACGGGACGATTGAAAAACTGTCGGACATAAGAAAAAAAGAGGATAAATAATTTAACGGCGGAGATACGATGCGGATTCCGTCAATCAAAAAATGCGCCCCATTCGGGGGCGCATTTTTCATTTATTTCCGGAATTCATCAATACATTCCGCCCATGCCGCCGTCGGCGGGCATAGCGGGAGCGGGGTGCTCTTCTTTCTTTTCGAAAACGAGCGACTCCGTTGTGAGAACCGTTGAAGCGACGGAAGCCGCGTTCTGGAGCGCACTTCTCGAAACCTTTGTCGGGTCGATAATGCCCGCTTCAAACATATCAACGTATTTTTCCGTTGCCGCGTCGAAGCCGAAGCCGGTCTTGTTTTCGTTCTTTATCTTGTCGATGACAACCGCGCCTTCAAGTCCTGCGTTTGCGGCAATCTGGCGTGCCGGCTCTTCAAGAGCCTTCGCAACGATTTTCGCACCTGTCAGCTCGTCGCCTTCAAGCGTTGCGCAAAGCGCCTCGACGCTCTTTATGCAGTTAAGGAATGCGACGCCGCCGCCGGAAACGATGCCCTCTTCAACGGCAGCTTTCGTTGCGTTAAGAGCGTCCTCGATGCGGAGCTTCTTTTCCTTCATTTCAACTTCCGTTGCCGCGCCTACCTTGATAACGGCTACGCCGCCTGCGAGCTTTGCAAGTCTTTCCTGGAGCTTTTCGCGATCGAATTCGCTTGTCGTCGTTTCGATTGCCGCACGGATCTGCGAAACACGGTTCTTGATTTCCGTGGGGTCGCCTGCGCCGTCAACGATCGTTGTGTTATCCTTGTTTATCTTTATCTGACGTGCTCTGCCGAGCTGAGCGATCGTTGTATCCTTGAGCTCAAGTCCGAGTTCGCTCGTGATTACTTCGCCGCCTGTGAGGATTGCGATGTCGCGGAGCATATCCTTTCTTCTGTCGCCGAAGCCCGGAGCCTTGACGGCAACACACGTGAACGTGCCGCGGAGCTTGTTTATAATGAGAGTCGAAAGAGCCTCGCCCTCGACGTCCTCTGCGATGATAACGAGCTTCTTGCCCGCCTGAACGATCTGTTCGAGAAGGGGAAGAACTTCCTGAATGTTGGAGATTTTCTTATCCGTGATGAGGACGTATGCGTCGTCGATACCGGCTTCCATTTTGTCCGTATCGGTTACCATGTAAGGAGAAATGTAACCGCGGTTAAACTGCATACCTTCAACGACCTCGCTGCCCGTCTCTGCGGATTTGGACTCTTCAACCGTGATAACGCCGTCGGCGGTTACCTTTTCCATGGCGTCTGCGATGAGCTTGCCGATTATCTCGTCTCCTGCGGATATCGTGCCGACTCTGGCAATGTCCTCTGTGCCGTTTACCTTTTTCGAGTTTGCTTTGAGCGTTTCAACGGCGCGATCGACAGCCTTTGCAATACCGCGGCGGAGTACCATCGGGTTTGCGCCTGCCGCAACGTTCTTCATGCCCTCGCGGATGAATGCCTGCGCAAGGAGGGAAGCGGTTGTCGTGCCGTCGCCTGCCGCGTCGTTTGTCTTTGTCGCAACTTCCTTTACGAGCTGAGCGCCCATATTTTCTGCGGGGTCTTCAAGTTCGATTTCTTTTGCGATTGTAACGCCGTCGTTCGTGATGAGCGGTGCGCCGTATTTTTTGTCAAGAACAACGTTTCTGCCCTTCGGGCCGAGTGTTATCTTGACTGTGTCCGCGAGCTTGTTTACGCCTGCAAGAAGTGCGTTTCTCGCGTCTGTTCCGTATAAAATCTGTTTAGCCATAATAAAATCCTCCTGCTGAAATTACTCAACTATCGCAAGAATGTCGCCCATGTTGACGATGATATATTCTTCGCCGTCGAGCTTGACTTCCGTTCCCGCGTATTTTGAAACGATGACCTTGTCACCGACCTTGACTTTTACTGCGACGGCTTCCTTTGCGCCGTCGTGCGACTCGCCGCTGCCGACAGCGACGACAACCGCAACCTGCGGTTTTTCTTTTGAAGCGGCGGCAAGAACTATGCCGCTCTTCGTTGTTTCCTCGGCTTCTTCCATCCTGACCACAACGCGGTCATAAAGGGGTTTGAGTTTCATAATAAAGACCTCCGTTTTATTGAATTTGAATTGAATTTTTGTTTTTAATGTTTGGCACTCATTTTGTGTGAGTGCTAATTTCGTATCATATTCTACTATCATTTGCTCAAAAAATCAAGGGGTTTTTCAATATTTAACATAAAATTCATAAAATATTTTTGCCGAGTGCCAAAAATCGACCGGAACCGCCCGTTTTTGCGGAATAAAGGAGGGCTGCTGAGAGTATTATTTAACAAAAACCGTGAAGGGACAAGTACAAAATGAAAGAATTC
>JAHAZT010000070.1 GCA_018383975.1 Eubacteriales bacterium
ATGTCGTCATCCGCGCATATGAGACATGGAACAAGACGACCGACTGCGTCTACACCTTCGACCGCGCTCCGAAGAGCGTATATGTCTGCAACCTGCTCGAAGAAAACGAAGAGCAGCTCGAAGTCAGCGGCAACACAGTCTCGCTCAGATTCAAGCCCTTCGAGATAAAGACTGTAAAAGTCACTTTCTAAAATCCACAGCACAAAGCCCCACCCGCCAAAACGGGTGGGGTCATTTCATCGCAGCACAAGCATCATACCGCAAATGCGCAAATAAAATTTACGGCAAATTGCAAATCCGCTTGACAAAGCCCGGCACATTTGCTAAAATATCATAGCCGTTAAAAATACGGACAGGTATCGAAGTGGTCATAACGGCCCTGACTCGAAATCAGGTAGTCGCGCAAGCGGCTCGTGGGTTCGAATCCCACCCTGTCCGCCAGCGAAAAACCGATGAATCCAACAGATTCATCGGTTTTTATTTATTTACGGATATTCATTTATATTTAATATCTTCTCACGACAGCAAAAGTATATCTCTAATTTACTATCCGTAAAGACATCCTGCATATTTCTGTTTCCAGTCCAGAGCCGCAGGCAGCACTTTCATTTACCAAAACCGCACCCCGTTTATCAGGCATTGCAGCTTGACAAGCGGGGTGCGATTCACATTTACGGGGGATTACAGAAAAGATCAGGTCAGACTGATTTTGTCTAAAAAGCCAAGCGCAGCTGACGTAAAATCCATCGGCTACGCCTATATGTTTTTATATTATTCGGTTATGTCATCACATGGCTTTTTAAATAATATTGTTCACATTTCAACGCTGTACACATATTTTCCGCTTGAAACTTCAAAGCTCTTTCCGTCGGGCAGCGTGATGACAGCGCTCGTGTTAAACGGAACATTAATCGAGAGGACAAAAACGCCGTTTTCAAAATTCCAATTGATTTTGATAGTTCCGCTCGAAAGTTTTTTGAAACATGACACGCTCGTGAGTCCGCCTCCGACGAGGGGTGCAACCTTAAATTTTTTGTAGCCCGGCTCAATCGCTTCAAGTCCCGCGACGCGCCTATATAACCAATCGCCGACTGCACCGTTCGCATAATGGTTGAAAGAAACCATTCCTCCGCCGACAGCGTTTATCAGACCGCTTCCCGGATCTTTTCCGAGATTGACGGTTCCATCGGGTCGAAGCGCGTCCAAACCCTCCCAAATTGACGTTCGTCCGGCTTTGACTTCATACAACCACGACTGGACGGTATCCTGAAGTAAAAGGTCATATGCTTCATTTATATATCCGTTGTCCGAAAGGGCGAAAAGGAGATATGGTGTTCCGAGGAAGCCGGTGGAAAGATGATTATCGGCTTCTTTCACGAGTCTTAAAAGGTTTTCAGCATATTTTTTTCTTTCCTCTCCACTCACCATTCCAAAATACAGCGGACAAACATAGGCCGTTTGAAACTCGTTTTTGAGCGTTCCTTTTTTGTCGGTAAAAACGTTCCGATATGCGTTTTCGATGCACTTTCGCTTTTCTTGAAACGCCTTAGCCTCCTCTTCAAAACCGAGAATGGTCGCAATTTTTGATGCGAGGGCGCAATCGTTGGCATAATATGCGGTTGAAATCCATTTCTTTTTTGCCATCCATTGCTTTTGATTTTCGTTCGGAGCGCACCAATCGCCGTAAGAAAATCCGTGCGACCAAATGTATCTATCTTCCCCCGATGAAAACGCCGCCGCTTTCTTTTCGACTCCCGAAAGATATCTTTTCATCATCGGATAAAACTTTTCAAGAATGGTTTTGTCCCCGCTGTTTTGATAAAGCGCCCACGGGACAAGGAAAACACAGTCGGACCAGCCGGCCGTAATCTTTGTTCCGCCGAAATGTTTGACCCGAGGGACAACGACGGGGATTCCTCCGTCTTTTGTCTGCTGTGCTCTCACATCAATAAGCCACTTTCTAAGAAAGCGGTTCATATTGAAGTTGAAACACGCCGTCGAAGCAAAAACGGAGATGTCGCCCGTCCAACCGAGTCTTTCGTCGCGCTGAGGACAGTCGGTCGGGATCTCAAGGAAGTTTGAAAAACCGCTGTATCTGATATTCTTTTGAAGGCGGTTAATGCTTTCGTTGGAGCAGAAAAAGTCTCCCGTTTCCTCGTCAATCGAGGAAATAACCTTCATTCTGACCTTGACGTTTTCAGGCTCAATTCCGCAAAGCTCGGCATAACGAAAACCCATAAAGGTAAATTTCGGGCAGTAGGTCTCTTCTTCTCCGCCGCAAACATATTCAAGCTTTGCTTTCGCCGAACGCAGCGGCTTTGTAAAAAGCTCGCCGTTCAAAAGAACCTCCGCATGTCGAGCGGTTATCCTCTGCCCTTTTCTCCCTTTAATTTCAAGTTCGAGAACTCCGGCGCAGTTTTGACCAAAATCATAGATATAGCCGTTTTGGCTTTTTTGAATCTCTTTCGGTTCGAGCGTTTCGATTATTTTTGCAAATTTTCCGTATGATGCGACGAGGCGCGGAGAAATACGGGGCTTCTCTTTTTCGGCATTTTCGAAGATCGCCTTGCTCAAGGTTTTCGTTGCGTCGAATATCTCTCCGTTATAAAACGACACGTCTCTGACAGGCCCGTCAGCGGTGACGAGCCAGCTTTCATCGGTTTTAATTTCGTCTTTTCGCCCATCGTCATATTCGATTTGAACAAGTGCTTTGAGCGCGAGCCTGTCGGCGCCGAGCTTATTACTTCTATTCAGGCCGAAAATCCCGACCGCCCAACCGCCCGCAACGGTGAAAACCAATTCGTTTTTCTCTTCGAGAAACGGCGCAATGTCATAAACCTGATATTGAAGTCGGTCTTCAAAGCTCGTGAAACCGGGAGCAAAGCGGTCGTCGGAAATCTCCTTTCCGCAAAGCGTGAATGAATAAATTCCGAACGCGGTTGAATAAAGCCGCGCTTTTTTCACCTTACCCGAAAGCAAAAACTGACGTTTGAAGACGAGCGGAATGGGGCTTTTTCTGAAACCGACGTGATAGTTCGGCTTCGTTATCCACTCCGCAGGAAAATCACCGGAAAGAAAGCCCGTTTCAAACTCCGCCGTTTTTTCGGCTTTGTTTCCGTAATTGTCACAAACCGTCGCTTCTACCGTATAAACCGTGCACGGGAGAAGAGCTCTTCCGCCATAAACGATATTGTCGACAGTAGAGCTTTGCTCTTCTGTCTGCCAAAGGACAGCTTCGTCACTTTTGACCTTAAGGGAATATGAAGAAATAAAAGCGTTTTCAAGCTCGTTTTCGGTTTCAAGAGTGAAGCGCGGATTTTCACTGTCTGTCACGGCAAAACCGCACAGATCATCGATTCGGATATCTTTAAGTTTCATTTTCCGCCGTCTCCCGTCTTTCCGAAAGCACCGCCTGAATTTTTTCGGCTTCTTCATTGTTGATTCTGTAAAGCAACAAGAATATAATCGCACCAACAAAAATCACTATACCCGGAATCAAGCCGTCAGCAAGGCTGAGGCCTAACTTTGTGTATGAGCCGTTGCCGTTTGCTGTCCATGAAAGAACGTAAAGCGAAAAAGCTGCGCCTATTCCGTTGCTGATTTTTGTAATCATTGAGGTCGCTGCGGCAATCACGCCCTCAGCACGCAGGCCGAGCTTGTAGTCCACATAGTCGATATTATCCGCCTGAATCGAATAATACAAAAGCTGTGCAAAGCTTGTTCCGCAGCTGCAAATTACGCTTGAGACGCAGGCGGCGACAAGGCCGCTCGTTTTGTCGTTGACCGCAACAAGGCGAGCGAGACAACCGATCGCCGTGACGATCATTCCGCAAGCATAAATCCTGCGCTTTCCAATCTTCTTCGCGAGCGGAACGGCAAGCAATGAGACGGGGCCGCCGACAATTGCGACCGTATTCATAATCGTGAGCTTTCCGATCGAGCCGAGCGCGTGCGTTGCATAATATGGACTCGACGTTGCAACGAACGCAAGTCCCGTCTGAACAATGAGTCCGCCGATGAAGAAAGCGATAATCGGCTTCAATTTAATGATTCTTAAAAAATCCTTTGCTTTATATCCGGCATCCTTGAGCGGTTCGACTCGCTGATGAATGCCCATGACTCCGCCGAACGAGCACGAAAGGATGATTCCCATAGCAAGCAGATTCATAATATTATAGCCCTTGACGGAAGAGTTGAACTTTGCGAAAACAATAGGAGCTATGAGGTTGAGTCCACCGCCGAGACCGTAAGCAAAATTTTTTAGCATTGCAAGGATATTTCGCTCCTCCATATCGTTTGTCATTACATGAAGCATACTGTTGAGTGAAATGTCCATAACGGGGAAGGTCACACCGATAAGCATATATG
>JAHAZT010000089.1 GCA_018383975.1 Eubacteriales bacterium
ATTATATATATTTATTATATACAAATTGCTTGACACGGGGATACATAATAATGTATAATAATATCTGTATAGTGATAAAAATGTGATTTCCACCGTGACAGGCGGTCGCGGTTCGTTTATATTGCTTACATAAATAAAATAACACTTGAAGGAGGTGTAAAGATTTTGGAATATATCATATCCGCCGGTATAGGCGTTGCCGTTGCGGTGATAATTTGTCTTGTCGTCGCCCTTGTGACAAACACCAAGAGAAAAAATGCCGTTGCAATGATAAATTCGGCAAAGAGCGAAGCAAAGCGCATTACCGAAGAAGCCGTAAAAGAGGCGGAAGCAAAGAAAAAAGAGATGATTGTCGAAGCGAAGGAAGATATTCTCCGTGCCAAGACCGAGGCTGAACGCGAAAACAAAGAGCGTCGCCAGGAAATAATCAGACTTGAAAACAGAGCCCTTGCAAAAGAAGAAGCGCTTGAAAAGAAGATTGAAAATTACGAGCGCAAGGACGATGCCCTGAACAAAAAGACAAAAGAAATTGAAAAATTAAAGGAAAGAATCGAAGAAACCATTGCCGCTCAGACGGCAAAGCTGGAGGAAATCTCCGGTTATACCGCCGAAACCGCAAAAGCGGAGCTTGTCGCAACCATAGAGGCTGAGGCAAAGAGAGAAGCCGCCGTAAGACTCGGTCAGATTGAAAGCGAGTTGAAGGAAGAGGCGGACACAAAGGCGAAAAACATTATTTCCCTTGCGATTCAGAGACTTGCGTCGGATCAGGTATCGGAAACGACGGTATCCGTCGTGCCGCTCCCGAACGACGAAATGAAGGGAAGAATCATCGGCAGAGAGGGAAGAAACATTCACAAGATAGAAACCCTCACGGGGTGCGACCTCATAATCGACGATACGCCGGAGGCGATAACGCTTTCCTGCTTTGACCCGATAAGAAGAGAAATCGCAAGGCTAACCCTTGAAAGACTCATTTCCGACGGTCGTATTCATCCGGCACGCATTGAGGAGACTGTTGAAAAGGCGCGCAGAGAAATCGAAGCGTCCATAAAGTCGGCAGGCGAGAACGCCGCGCTCGAAACGGGCGTAAACGGACTTTCTCCCGAAATTATCAAGCTCCTCGGCAGACTGAAATACCGCACAAGCTACGGTCAGAACGTGCTCAATCATTCAATGGAGGTTGCGTATATTGCCGGAATTATGGCAAGCGAAATCGGCGCGGACCCCGTTCTTGCAAGACGTGCGGGACTGCTGCACGACATCGGCAAGGCACTGACGCAGGAGGTTGAAGGCTCTCACGTTCAGCTCGGCGTTGAAATCGCACGCAAATTCAAGGAAAATAAGGACGTTATCCACGCAATCGAAGCTCATCACGGCGACGTTGAGCCGAGAACGGTCATCGCGGTGCTCGTTTCCGCGGCGGACGCCGTTTCCGCGGCAAGACCCGGCGCAAGAAGAGAAGACCTCGACAGCTATATCAAGCGACTTGAAAAGCTCGAAGAAATCGCAAACAGCTTCTCCGGCGTTGAAAAGTCATATGCCGTTCAGGCGGGCAGAGAAGTGCGGATAATGGTCAAGCCCGAGCAGGTAAACGATGATCAGATGATTGTCGTCGCAAGGGATATCGTGAAGAAGATCGAAGAAGAACTGGAATATCCGGGTCAGATAAAGATCAACGTCATACGCGAAAGTCGCGCAATCGACTACGCAAAATAATCACCGCAATCGCGGATAATATATATTTTCATATAGAGCAACTGATGAAAATTATCGGCAAAACCGAATATATAGACCGCAAAGTCCGTCCGGCGAGATATCGTCGGGCGGACTTCTTCCTTATTATATAAGAAAGAGAGAAGGTGCGCCTGCGGCGCGAACCGCTTCTTTTCGCTCTTCTCTCGCCGGAGGCGTAATGTTACAGTTGTGTTACAAAACGCGAAAAACTCTTGAAATACTTTCCGCGATTATGTATCATAACAATGCTAGGATAGCTCCATAGGGACAGCTGTCCCCAAAAGCGCCTAAAAAATATAGGAGGAATACTATGAAAAACATCTCTAGAATCCTTGCACTTGTGCTCGCACTCACAATGGTGATCGGCGCATTTGCAAGCGTTTCTGCCGCAGGAATCCAGTGGTACAGCTCGTCTGTTGCAAAACTGAAACAGTACGGACTTGCCGACTTCACATTCACGGCAGAAGAAAAGATCACAAGAGCCGAATTCGCACTTATGGTTGCGAAGATCGACAGTGGTTGGGTAAACACCGAGTGGTGGGACGAGAGCGTTCTTGCCAACACGGTTGTTTTCAAAGACCAGGCAGACACAGACAAAGCTCACAGAGCAGCTATCTGCTATTGCTACCAGCGTAATCTCGTTGCCGGTGACGGCGACGGCAATTACAGACCCAATTCCGTAATCACACTTGCAGAAGCAAGCGTTATCATTACAAGACTTATGGGTTATGCTAACGACGTTCCTCAGAACGGCGATCAGTGGCAGTACAACTGGATTTATGCTGCAAACAAGTTCTGCAGAGCATTTGACGAAACGTTCATGAGCCACGTTGACACAGTCAACCCCGACTATGAGCTTTCTCAGGGCGAAGCTGCATACCTTATTGCAACAATCCTTAACTTCAACTCCATGAACGAGCAGGACAAGAGACTCACAAAGTCCGGCGAAGACCTCGGCGCTTCTCTCAAGAAGTATTATACTTCCGCAGACATCGCAAGAGTTTCCGCAATTGATATGGACGTCAAAGAGACTCTCGTTACAGCAGGAACAAAGATCGCGTTCACAATTCTCACAGAGGGAAGCGATGAGCTCGATACTTTCGAAGTAGACGCTGCACGCGTTGAAAAACTCGTTCGTAAGTCTCTCGGCCTCAAAGAGGACCGCGACCTTACAACAACGGACAAATTCAACCTCGGTGACTACCTCCAGAAGGGTACTCTCCTCAACGTAACAAGAAAAGACGGCGTTCTTACCTCCGTTAAGCTCTTCACGGGCGCAGAGAAGGTAGAAGCCAACACGTACCTCGTTGCAGCGAAGGGCAAGGCTCACGAGTACAACATTGATGGTTCCATCAAGGTTGTCGGTGACGTTCCGAAGTTCGCAAACGCAGCAGGTGACGACAAGACTCCTCAGCTCCGCGCAGACTTCACATCCGCTACATACGAAGTTGACGGCGCTAAGAAGTATGCAAACGAAATCACGTTCGACGGAAACAAGATCGTGTTCCGCGGTGGCGCAGCTGAAACAGTTACATACACTGTTGCAGGCAGCCTCAACACTCTCGACGAGAGAGAACTCGTTGTTTACAATGTTGATACATTTGAAACAATGACAGCCGCTGCATTCAAGAATGCTATCCCCAACCTCGCAACAGGCGAATACAAGGTTACATTCTATGATATCAACAGAGACGGTTACTATGATGTAGCGGTTTATTACAAATCCGCTAAGTTCGACAGCACAGCAGCTGTTACTTTCGATACAGGCAGCAACACCGTAAAGGGAACCGTTAAGGCTCACGCTGCTGATTCCAAGGATTATAAGTCTGTTCAGCTCGGCACAATCTCCGCAGGCGTTATCTCCGCGGTTGATACTTCCGGCTTCAAGACAATCAACGGAAGAAAGTATTACACAGTACAGCTCGCAACCATCGGCAACGAAGCTGAAACAAAGGTTGCTTATATCCCCGCTCGTGACGCAAGACCCGAAACAACAAAGGTTAAGTTCACAATCGAAGGATACACAGTTACTCTCACGGTTGACTCGTCGAACTGGACTCCGTTCCTTGACATCGACACAGCCGGCACAATGAACGATAAGCTCATTGACGCAGCAGAATTCAAGGGCCTCGTTTGGAACAAGGCTGTTAAGTATGTTCTCGCGGGCGACCTCGACGCAACACTTACCGGTGACGCTGCAAACGTTGTCGTTTACGTAGTTGACACCGCTTCCGCTACAGGCACAAGAGGCTTCCTCGTTAAGGTTGAAAAGACCGAAACAGGCGCAAACACATTCAACGTAACAGTTGCTACATCGGGCGCGCTCACAGGCGCAACCCCCGTAACAACTTACTTTGACAGCGTTCTCGACGCAAGATTCTCTTGGCTCGGATGCCTCCAGTTCAGCGACAGCGGCTTCAACCCCGCTCGCTCCAACAGACCTGGTCGTTCGACATGGATGAAGGGCGACAAGTATCAGAACGCTCCCAAGGCTATCAACTCCAACTGGCCTTTCGGTTGGACTGAAGGCGGAAACGTTACTCCCAGAGACGTTCTCGAAACTCTCGGCTTTAACGCTGAAAACTACATCGCAGCAGGCAAACTCCGTGAATACAATCCTGAGTATGTAAACCAGGCTGGCTCGAAGGTTTGGGTTGACAGAGCAAACGGCAACGCAATTGCTTACCTCAGAAACCTCCTCACGGCTCTCGACGCAACAGAAGCCAACATGGCAGACATTTACGGCAAGACTCTCGCAGCTCTTGATACACAGCTCGACGCTGACGTAACAAACCTTGAGACAGCAAAGACAAATGGAACAAACGCTTATAAGTTCCTCAACGAGTACATGACCGGCAAAGCTGTCAACGTTACTCTCGAGGACGGTCTCGCTCAGATGACAACTCTCTACACAGAGAAGACTCTCGGCGAACTTCTTGATGACTTTGCAGTATATGCCATAGCAGAAGGCGGCGCCCCCGTTGCAACCTTCAACAAAGAAACATTCTTCAAGAACGTTGCAAACAACGTAAATAACGTTCGTACAAACGTTTCTTACGGCTACTACCTCTGCTTCATCGATCGTCTCTGCGGCGACGGCGTAACAGAGCTTGCACACTTCAACATCAACGCTACCGGCACAACCGCAACAGTAGTTGATACACCCACAAACAAGTATGTTGACGCTATCTCCACCGTAAACGGTGCAACAGGCGTTAAGACATTCGAAGTAAGAGCCAGCGCATCTGTTCTTTGGGACATTGAAAACGCAGGCATCTACAACACAATCTTCGCTTCCAACACGCCCACAACCCGTCCGGGTTCTCGCGACGAAATCGTTACAGGCGAAGACCTCATCTACGTTTCCATTGATAAAGACGCTTCCGCACAGAACGTTCTCAAATATGACGCTCGTGCATACGAAGGCGGTCTCACAGGCTCGTTCGGCAACCTTCAGCCCAACGGCAGATATAAGATCAAAGCGTTCACAACATGGGATGCAGCTGACAGCGGCTGGTATGCTTACGCAAGAGGCACAGCTCCCGTCAGAGACAGCTGGACACGTTACGGCTCTTATATCTTCCTTGACGACGTAAACACTGCAGCAGTTGCAAGACTCGCTCAGGAAGCGTTCGCAACAGGTAACGGACTCGTAGAGCTTGGCGACGGTACAAAGGTATTCCAGCACACAACAAACAACACAAGAGTTGCTGTTAACCCCTACTACCTCAAGACTCCCAACTCCACTACAAGATATGAGAAGTGGTGGGAAGTTGGCAACGTAACTGTTAACTTCACAGCTACACAGGTTTACACCGGTGACATCACAACATACATCCCCGTAACAGACGCTACAGGCGCTCAGATCAGAGTCCTCACAGACGCTGAAAGAGAATACTGGGAGAACCTCAATAAGGACGTTGCAGACGTTGACGCTAAGTACGCTGTAATCGACAAGCTCCTTTACAGAGTAAACACAGTTCAGAGTGCTCCGAAGTTTGACGCAAACGGCAAGCCCGTTGTTGACGTTAAGTACGAAGTAAACTTTGAAGGCGTTCAGACGACTCTTGAAAGAGTTTCCGATGCAGACCTTGCAAAGGTTCACACCGTAAGCTCCAGACTCCTTGACATCGTTGCCGATAAGGACGTATATCCTTACGGTGAATACGAAGTTAAGTTCGACGGCGAAACATACTATGCGTTCAGCGACGCAACAGTAGTCGTTATGACACCGAACCCGGCAACCGGCAACATCGACGGTTCCGTTACAACACTCGGCCAGTTCATCGCAGCTAAGAAGGATCTCTTCGTTACACACGAACAGGTTTACTACACGATGGACGGTCAGGCTAAGATCCTCAAGACACTCACAGTAATCGGTGAGTACACGGACGGCATCAAGAAGGACGACGGTCCTCAGCAGCCCGAAACGAAGTCGCTCCTCGTTTACCTCGCTCAGAAGGGCGCGACAATCGAGACGACAGAACACGGCAGAGATGTTGTGGTTAAGTCCACATACACAGCTGTTAAGGTTCCTTCCGGTGAGAGCTTCGGTTCTATCTATCGCACATACGCTACATATGCCGATGCAGTATTTGCAAACTCCGGCATAAGCACCGCTATGGCGACAGGCTTCTACTTCGTCGACGAGACAGGTAAGATCATCTCCGATCCTACTTCCACAGGTTCCACAACGCTTAAGACAGGCTACGTCGTAGACGCAGACGTTAAGGGCGGCGTTAAACTCAAAGTTGACGGCAAGGAAGTTGACGGCTCTGCTTACAACTGGCAGTTCTTCTACACGGATTACGAGGGCAACCTTGTTAAGGCCGGCACAAACACTCAGGTTGCACTTCTCAACGCTGACGTTGCTGCGGCTAAGATTGCAGAACTCGAAACAGCAGTTTCAAAGGCTAAAGACGCTTACAACGCTATCGACAGCAAGTACGTAGCTGCTAAGGCTGCTGCTCTTGAGAACGTTAAGAAGGCGGAAGCTAACCTTGAAAACTACAAGGAATCCGTAATCAAGAACAACCGCGACGGTATATTCTGGGGCGTACCGAATTCTGCAGTATACACATACTTCATGGATTACAAGTACACATATCAGAAGAACCCCGCACCCATTGAATTCACATACTTTGTAGTTGACGGTGTTTACTGCGTAATCACCAACTCCCTCAAAGGTGAATAATCAATAGTATTCCTACCGAAATAAATAGAAACGGCTCCCTTCGGGGAGCCGTTTTTATTTGTTGAAGAAAACTCGCAGTTCGCATCGCCGTCACCGGCGGTGTTTTTTATGCCAGAAGTATTTTGGATGCAAAGAGGAAATAAACCATAAGCGAAACCGCGTCGACAATAGTTGTGATTATCGGGCTTGCAACGACGGCGGGGTCGAGCTTTATCGCCTTTGCCGCAATGGGGAGCGTACAGCCGATGAGCTTTGCGAAAACAACCGTAACGAAAAGCGTCAGACATACGACTCCGGAAATGGCAAAGCCCTGTGCGGAAAACGGAAGGGTTTTCAGAAGCAGCATTTCAACAAGCGTAATCTTGACGAAATTTGCCGCGGCAAGAGTGCCTGCGCAAAGTGCCGCAACTCTCAATTCCTTTCTGATGACCGCCCAGACGTCTCTCGGGGCAACGTCACCGAGGGCAAGCGCGCGGATAACCGTAACGGAAGCCTGCGCACCGCTGTTACCGCCTGTATCCATAAGCATCGGGATGAACGCCGTCAATGCGGTGCATGCGGCAAGCGCATTTTCAAAGCCGGATATTATCATTCCTGTAAACGTTGCGGAAACCATAAGTATCAGAAGCCACGGAATTCGTTGCTTCCATGTTTCTATCATTCCGGTTTTGAGATACGGCTTTTCGGAGGGCGACATAGCCGCCATCTTTTCCATATCCTCCGTTACCTCATCTTCGATGACTTCCATGGCGTCATCAATCGTGACTATACCGACAAGGCGTTGCTCTGCATCAACAACGGGCAGAGCAAGATAACCGTATTTTTTTATCTGTCCCGCGACAAATTCCTTGTCGTCGGTTGTATATACCTCTATAAAATTATCGTGCATTATATCTTCGATTTTCGTATCCGACGAAGATATAAGCATTCTTTTGACGGAAATAACGCCGATCAGCTTGCGGTTTTCCGTCACGTAGCAGGTATAAACCGTTTCTTTATCAAGCCCGACGCGGCGAATGTGGTCAAACGCCTCGGCAACCGTCATTGTCTTTTTCAGCGAGACGTATTCCGGTGTCATTATGCTGCCCGCGCTGTCCTCCGGATAGAGAAGCAGCTCGTTTATCGCTTTTCTTGTCTGCGGGCTTGCGTTTCTGAGTATCCTCGCAACGACGTTTGCCGGCATTTCTTCAATAAGGTCTGCCGCATCGTCCATTTCCATTTCTTCAACGATGGCAGAAAGCTCCGTATCGCTCAGGCTCTTTATAAGCGCCTCCTGAACGTCCGGATCCATATACGCGAATGCGTCCGCCGCCGCTTCTTTTTTCAGCAGTCGAAAAACAAGCGTTACCTGCTTTTCGTCATCGAGGTCATTCAGCGCCTCTGCTATATCGACGGGGTTTTCCGCGTCGAGCACTTCGCAAAGCGACTTGAACTGCTTCTTTTCAAGAGCCTCGCTTATGACCTCATAAAGTGGTCTTTTTTCTTCCATATCACACCTCTTTCCGGGACGGCACGGCAAAAATAAAAAAACCGCCGTCCGCTCTCTCTGTTAAATAAACCGAAAGCTACGTGCGATCATCGAAAAATTTTTATCTGCGTTCATTTACGTCAATTTATCCGCGACGGAAAAGAACCTCGTTCTGCGGGGCTGAAAGACGTATGAACAATAAAAATACTTCGTCCGACCGAACTGTTACTTCCCGCGTCCATTATCGTCTTCACCTCAGCTTTTTTTGAATTTCAGGCTCTCCGCCCATCATAAATTTTAATCTTTTTTGTGCAATTTGTCAATATTTTTTTATATTATTGTCAAAAGATATTATTTGTGATACAATAAAAAGCGTAAAGGAGGGTTTTTTATGAAGAGAATTTTTCTTATAGTGCTTGACAGCTTCGGTATCGGCGGAGCAAAGGACGCGGCAGCCTTCGGCGATGAAGGCGCGGACACTCTCGGCTCGCTTATGAAAACCGAAAATTTTTCGCTCGACGCAATGAAAAAGCTCGGACTTCTCAATATTGACGGGGTAAGTCGCGAGGGTTATCCGAAATATGAAGCTCCTGTCGGCGCGTATGCCAGAGTTGAGGAGCGTTCCGCAGGCAAGGACACGACAATCGGTCACTGGGAAATTGCCGGCATTTATTCGCCGGACCCGCTTCCCGTCTTTCCGAACGGATTTCCGAAGGAAATTATTGATGAATTTTCCCGCCTGACGGGCAGAGCCGTTCTCTGCAACAAGCCTTATTCGGGGACGGAGGTAATAAAGGATTACGGCGAGGAGCATATGAAAACGGGCGCGCTGATTGTTTATACGTCGGCAGACAGCGTATTTCAGATTGCGGCGCACGAGAGCGTCGTGCCGATTGATGAGCTTTATCGCTACTGCGAGATTGCAAGAAAAATGCTGACGGGAAAATACTGCGTCGGCAGAGTAATTGCAAGACCGTTCGAAGGCGAATACCCGTTTACAAGAACGAGCCGACGTCACGACTTTTCGGCAGAGCCGCCGTCCGAAACCATGCTGGATACGCTCAAAGCGCAAGGCTTTGACACCGTCTGTATCGGCAAAATAGGCGATATTTTTGCCGGAAAAGGCACAACAAGCTCCGTCCGCACAACGTCAAACGACAACGGCATGGAAAGGCTTATGGAAGCGCAGAAGCAGGATTTCCGCGGGCTTTGCTTTGTAAATCTCGTCGATTTTGATTCGTCCTTCGGTCACAGAAGAAATGCCGTCGGCTATGCGGAGGCGATTATGCGCTTTGACCGTCAGATTGCGCCGTTTATTGACAATATGCGTGACGACGACGTCCTGATGATAACAGCCGACCACGGCTGCGACCCTATGTATAAGGGCACCGACCATACAAGAGAAAACGTTCCGTTGCTTATCTATGGAAAGGGCATTGCGCCTGTCAACCTCGGCACCCTGCCGACCTATTCCGATATAGCGGCAACAGTTTGCGATATGCTCGGCGCAGAATATCATCTCTGCGGCGAAAGCGTTTTCGGGAGGATAAAAAAATGAGTGTTGATTATAAATTTCTTGCGGAAAAAGCCATAGAGGCGAGCAAAAATGCCTATGTTCCGTATTCGCATTTTCCCGTCGGCGCGGCACTCCTTGCGGAAAGCGGAAAGATTTATCTCGGCTGCAATATTGAAAATTCGTCCTTCGGGGCGACAATCTGCGCGGAGAGAACGGCGATGTCAAAAGCTATCTCGGAAGGCGAAAAGAAATTTACGGCGCTTGCCGTCGCAGCCGATCACGGCGACGAATATATCGTTCCCTGCGGCATTTGCAGACAGTTTATATGCGAATTCTGTCCGCCCGATTTTCCAATCGTGCTTGTAAAAACCGCGGACGATTATAAGGTTTCCTCCCTCTCCGAGCTTTTACCATTCGGATTTATACTTTGATGAAAAAACCCGCCTCCAAGGCGGGTTTTTTGAGATAAAAGATAAGAGAGAAGATCGAAGAGAAACGAATCGCTCCGCGGATTGATTTTAATAAGCCCTCTCTTGTGAGAGAGGGGGAAACCGCGTGAGCGGTGTGTGAGTAGTGGAGAACAATCCCTCACCGCCTGCGGCGGAGCTCCCTTTACACAAGGGAGCCTGAAAATCCGCACAAACTTCCCGATAATTAAAGTTTCTTTTGCCTACTTTTCTTTCCAAAGAAAAGCAGGTCATTCTTTTATTCGTTTGATGGAAACGGCTTTGCGGGTTGCGGGGTCGATTTCGATAAGCACACCGCAGAGAACGGTTTTTCCTTCCGCCACCTCGAATTTCACGGGATGATGAGTTGTCAGCCGCCGGATTATACATTCGGGCTTTACCCCCAGCACGGAGGCTTCCGCTCCGCACATGCCGACGTCCGTAATATAAGCCGTGCCGCTTTCCGTAACGGTTTCGTCCGCCGTTTCAACGTGCGTGTGCGTGCCGACGAGCGCCGTCACTCTGCCGTCAAGATAAAAGAGCATGGCTTTCTTTTCGCTTGTCGCCTCCGCATGAAAATCGACGATTGAAAAATCGTATTTTCCTCTGTTCTCGGCGAGGATTTTGTCTGCCGTCGCAAACGGGCAGGCAAGCGGCTCCATATCGACAAGACCGAGCAGATTTATGACGAGAACGGTTGCGGAGCCGCAGTCGCAGAGCGAAAATCCCGCGCCGGAGAGCTGCGGAGGATAATTTGCGGGACGAATTATTCCCGGCTCGTCATCGAGCAGGGAGTCCGCCTCAAAACGCTTGAAAACGTGGTTTCCGGTCGTGATGACGTCCGCTCCGCCGGAGAGAAGCATATCTGCACCCGCCTTGTCTATCCCGTTTCCGGGGGCGCAGTTTTCGCCGTTGACTATCGCCATGTCCGCGCCGTATTTTTTGCGGAGACCCCAGAGAGAGGAGGCAAGCCTTTTTGTCGCGTCCGGACCGACAACGTCACCGAAGAAGAGAATTCTGAAATTTTTCATATATAAACGCTTTCTTTGCTTGTATTTGTAAATATTTTAACACAACATTCGGGAAAATGCAATTCTTTGCTTGTTTTATAAAAAATATAGTGCTACAATGTAGCCGTATAAATATGATATCGGAGGACAGCATGTCAGATATATCGGTTTACGGCCTTACGGTGAATTATCTGTCGGCGCCTGTGGGCGTTGACAGCCTGCCGAGGTTTTCATATAAGATAAAGTCGGATGTCCGCGGCGACCGTCAGGTTTCGCGCAGGATAAGGGTTTTTGCGGACGCGGAGCATACGGTGACCGTATGGGACGAGGGCGAACAGCCGACGGAAAATCAGCTTTTCGTGCCGTATGGCGGAGAGCCGCTGGTTCCCGTCAGAAAGTATTATTATTCCGTGACAGTGAAAACCGCGGGCGGCGGAGAGGCGACTGCCGAAAGCAGCTTTGTCACCGGCAAGCTGGACGAACGCTGGACGGGAAAATGGATAACGGCGCAGTACGTCCGCAGAGAAAACGACGCCTTCGGAGCGGTTTATATCAGAAAAGCGTTTGAAATTACAAAGCCGATAATGCAAGCCTATCTTTGCATTTGCGGTCTCGGCTATTTTGAAAGTCGCATAAACGGCGAAAAGACGGGAGACGATATCCTCTCCCCCGCGTTCACCGATTTCTCAAAGACCGACTCATATATGACGTATGACGTAAAACCCTTGCTTCGTCAGGGAAAAAACGCGATTTCCGTCATTCTGGGCAACGGCTGGTATAACTGCTTTGCGGACGACCCTTGGAACACACGCGCGGCGACATGGCGTCATTGGCCGAAAATGATATGTGAACTCAAGCTGACATATGCGGACGGCACGGAGGAAAAAATCGTCTCCGATACGTCATGGAAGGGCGGCAATGGACCGATAATTTTCAACGGTATCCGCAACGGCGAGCATTACGACGCGCGCCTTGAGCTTGGCGATTGGGAAAGCCCCGATTTTGACGACTCAAAATGGCAAAGCACGAAAATCGTAAAGAGCCCCGGCGGAATTCTGCGGGCAATGGAAATGCCGCCGATAAAAATATACAAGAGCTTTTCGCCGAAGAAAATATGGAAAACGAAAAACGGCTACGCCATCGACTTCGGTCAGAATATGGCGGGCTTCTGCGAATACGTTTTCAAAGGCGCAAAGGACACGGAAATCACGATCCGTCATTCCGATATGCTCTTTGAGGACGGCGAGCTTGATATGCAGATGGGCGGAATGACGAGAAGTCACGGCTTCCAGACGGATAAATATATCAAAAAGAGCGACGCGCCGGAAAAATGGCACCCGATTTTCGTTTATCACGGCTTTCAGTATATAGAAATCTCCGGCATAGATTATGAGCCGGAAAAAGAGGACGTAACGGCTTATGCCGTATGCACGGCTGTCGGCGACACGGGAAGATTTTCCTGCTCGGATGAGCTTCTAAATAAAGTTCAGCAGCTTTGCCGCTGGTCGACAATATCAAATATGCATTCGATACCGACAGACTGCCCCCACCGCGAGAAAAACGGCTGGACGGGCGATACGGCGCTTTCGTGCGAGCAGATGCTGATAAATTTCGGCTCGCAGCCGTTCCTTGCAAAATGGAGCAGGGATATGAGGGAAAGTCAGCGTCCCGCAGGACAGATACCCTGCGTCGTGCCGTCGACGGGCTGGGGCTATTACGGGCTTATGGGTCCCGACTGGTCAAGCGCGCTGATAACCGTGCCCTACAATATCTATCTTTATAATAACGACCCCGACATTCTCAAAATCAATTATGACGCAATCAAGCGCAACTGCGACTTTATGGAGGGAATGACGGACGACCTTACCCTGAATTACGGCACGGGCGACTGGTGTCCGCCTTTTGAGGGCGCTTCGCTTTCGATAAACATGGGCGCATACAGGTGTCCTACGGAAGTCAGCGATACGGCATTTTTCTATAATGCGGCAAAGACCGTCGTTAAAATCGCAAGGATTATGGGCAAGGACGACGACGCGGAATATTATGCCGACCTTGCAAGCCGCATACGCAAGGTATGGCGCGAAAAATTCTTTGACAAATCAACGTTCACCGTCAAGGGCGACTGCCAGACGGCAACGGGCGCAATGCTTTATTTCGGGCTTTACGAGCCGGATGAATATATCCCGCTTGTGAAAAAGCTCATATCGCAGATAGAGGAGCGCGACTGGCATCTTGACTTCGGCGTTCTCGGAAACAAGTTCGTTATGCAGTCGCTGGGGGCTGCGGGCGAAGGAAACGTCGGGCAGAGGATGATTGCGCAGAGAACGTTCCCCGGCTGTCAGAGGTGGATAGACCTCGGCGCGACGACGCTCTGGGAATGCTGGAACGGCACAGGCTCGCATAATCATCATATGTTTTCCGACCTTTCGGCATTTATGTATAAATATATCGGCGGTATCTCGCCGGACGAAAACGAGCCGGGCTTTGTGCATACGATTCTCCGCCCCGCCGTCGATTGCGGAATGGAGAGCGCTTCGGCGGAGCATGAAAGCATGTACGGAACGGTCCGTTGCTACTGGGCAAACCGCGACGGCATGCTGACGGTCAATATTTCCGTTCCCTTCGGCTGTCGCGCGACGCTTTATCTGCCGAAGCACTATGCGCGCACGCTTTGTTCGGACGGAGTGCCGGCGGAAAAGCAATTCGGCTTCCTCGAAACCGAAAAGGAATACAGCATCGAGCTTGAAAGCGGAGAATATTCGCTTTCCGCAAAAACAAAATAACAAAAAACAGGGAGGAGAAAATGGTCAGAATACTTCACACGGGCGACCTTCATCTTGACGCGCCGTTCTCGCTTTATGACGTCCGAAAGGCGCAGGCGAGGAAAAACGAGCTGCGCGGCGTATTTTCTTCGATAGTTTTTTATGCGAAAACGGAAAAAATCGATATAGTCATCATCTCCGGCGACTTTTTCGATCACGGCTTTGTGACAAAGGAGACGCTTGAGCATATAAACGGACAGTTTGAATCGGCTCCGGAATGTAAATTCGTAATCGCGCCGGGAAACCATGACTGCGCCGACCCGAAAAGTCCTTATAAAAAGGCGGTTTTTCCGCCTAACGTCTATATTTTCGGCTCGGAGGAGCTTTCAAAATTCGAGTTTCCCGATATAGGAGCCGACGTTTACGGCTGGGCGTTTACGTCGCCGGAAATGGAAAAATGCCCGATAGACCGCTACGTAAAGGTCAATCCCGAAAGGATAAACATTCTCGCCTGTCACGGCGACATGACGGGAAAAGGCTCCCGCTCCTGCCCGCTTACAACGGACGATATTGCCCGCAGTAACTGCGATTATGCCGCTCTCGGTCATATTCACGCCGGAACGGAGGCAAAGCGCGCCGGAAACACATATTATGCATACTGCGGCTGTCCGGAGGGGCGCTCGTTTGACGAATGCGGCACCAAGGGAGCAATCATCTGCACGTTTGAACGTCAGAGCGGGGGAGTTCTGAAAACGGACTTCATATATAAACGCTTCTGCCGCAGAAAATACGAAAAGCTGACGGTTGACGTTACGGGGGCGGAAACAAAGAGCGATATAATATCGGCGATAAAAGCAGCCATGACGAAGAAAAACGTCGGTGCGGACACGCTTTTGCGCGTCACGCTGACGGGAGCGGTATCGCCTTTGGCAGAGCTTAAAACGGACAGAATAACGGACGGCGATATCGGCGTTTTCTATCTTGAACTGCGTGACGAAACGTCGCCCGTGCTTTCGGCGGACGTTCTGCGCGACGACCTTTCGATAAAGGGCGCGTTTTACAGAGAGCTTCTACCGAAGCTGGAAAGTGATGACCCGGAGGAGCGCAGGGCAGCGTCAATGGCGCTGAAATACGGGCTTGCCGCACTTTCCGGCTCGGACGTCGTCGATTTCTGAAATTTATTTTGAAAAGAGGATATATAATAATGAACAGAACGGGAAAACTTATAGCGGCTTTGCCGGCAGGCGTCGACGCTTTTATCACGACAAACGAAAGAACGTGTCTTTATCTTTCCGGCTTTGCCTTTTCGGACGGCGCGATTTTCGTCACGGGAGCGGGAGCGCATCTCTTCACGGACTTCCGCTATATTGAAGCCGCGGAGAGCGAAACAGAGGGCTTCCTCATTTCAACGGGTAAACGCTTTGAGGAAATGCGCGATATAATCGCAAAAGAGGGGATAAAAACAGTCGGCTTTGAGGACGACCTTATGACCGTTTCCGAGCTGGAAGGAATCAAAAAACAGCTTTCTTCTGTTGAATTTATGCCGGTCGGCGCGACGGTGCGCTCGCTTGCGGAGCATAAGGATGAGGACGAAATCGAGAAGATCAAGGCGGCTCAGCACATAACGGACGAAGCCTTCACGGCTGTCGTTTCCCTCCTCCGCTACGATATGACGGAGATTGAGGTCGCCGCAGAGATAGAATATCAGATGAAGAAGCGCGGCGCAATCCGCCCCAGCTTTGAAACAATTGCCGTTTCGGGAACGAATTCCTCCCGTCCGCACGGCGTGCCGAGAAACGTAACGCTTGAAAAAGGCTTTCTGACGATGGACTTCGGCTGTGTTTACGGCGGGTACGCTTCGGATATGACGAGAACCGTCGTAATAGGCAAGGCGGACGAAGAGATGAAGCGGCTTTATAATACCGTCCTGCTCGCGCAGACAACGGCGATAAATTCCTTTAAGCCCGGCATGCTCGGAAAGGACCTTGATAAGATTGCAAGGGATATCATTGACGAGGCGGGCTATAAGGGGTGCTTCGGTCACGGACTCGGTCACGGCGTCGGCGTTTACATTCACGAAAATCCGAGGGTGTCTCCCGCGGGACTTACACCGCTCACAAAGGGTCACGTTTTCACCGTCGAGCCGGGCATTTATCTCAAAGGAAAATACGGCTGTCGCATTGAAGATATGATGATTGTTACCGCCGAAGGCGGCGTCGACATAACAAAAAGCAGAAAAGACCTGACGGAAATCTGATTTTGAGACAATTTATTGACAAAAAGTACTTGATATTTTCATAAAAATAAGTTAAAATATTGAGTGAAATTAAAACCAGTAATACTTTGGAGGTATAAATTTTATGGTAATAGCAGGCGATTTCAAAAACGGCATAACCTTTGAGATGGACGGTCAGGTGCTTCAGGTAATAGAATTCCAGCACGTTAAACCCGGAAAAGGCGCGGCTTTTGTTCGTACAAAGCTCAGAAACGTTATTACAGGTGCCGTTACGGAAACCACTTTCAACCCCACGGATAAATTCCCGCCGGCAGTTATCGATCGTCGCGATATGCAGTACAGCTACAATGACGGCGATCTCTACTACTTTATGGATATGGAAACGTTCGAAACTATCCCCGTTTCCAAGGACATGCTTCCCGACAGCTTCAAGTTTGTAAAGGAAGAAATGATGTGCAAGGTACTTTCCTACAAAGGAAACGTATTCAGCGTTGAACCGCCTATGTTCGTTGAGCTTGAGGTCGTTGCAACCGAGCCCGGCGTAAGAGGCAACACCGCTACCGGCGCATCCAAGCCCGCTACTCTTGAAACAGGCGCTACGATCAAGGTTCCGCTCTTTATAGACAACGGAACAAGACTCCGCATTGATACAAGAACAGGCGAGTACATCGAAAGAGCATAAATAAAATAATCGAAAGGGCGCGAAAGCGCAGGGTGAACTTTTATGACGATAAGTGAAAAAGTTGCATATGTAAAAGGTCTTGCCGAAGGTCTCGGTGTTGACAAAGAAGAAAAAACAGGAAAGATCATTTCCGAAATGCTTGCAATCCTTTCCGACGTTGCCGACAAGCTTGACGGCGTTAAGGATGATTGCGAAAATCTTAAGCAGTATGTTGAAGAGATCGACGAGGATCTTGAAGTTCTCGAAGATGAGGTTTACGGCGACGGTGATTGCTGCTGCGACGACGATTGTTGTGATGACGATTGGTGCGATGATTACGAAGACGATGACTGCGGTTGCGGCTGTGGTTGCGAAGACGATGATGACTGTGACTGTTGCGACGGTTGCATAGTTACATGTC
>JAHAZT010000076.1 GCA_018383975.1 Eubacteriales bacterium
AGGCAAAGCCGAGCGTTCTGTTTCTGATTTCGCTCTTCTCGATAATCCTCGGTATTCTGCCGGCGGTGTCCGCGTCGATAGCGAAGGACATCTTAAACCGCCTTGCGGTCGATTATGCGCTTGTTAAAGCGGGGGAGGGCAATGCGGACGCTATGCTTACGGAGGCTCTGCGCCTGCTCGTATGGCAGTTTGCGATAATCTTTGCAACGGCTGTCGTTTCAAGCCTGAAAACATACACAACGAGGATTGCAAGCGAGCTTGTCGCATACAGGACAAACGTCAAAATAATGGAAAAGGCAAAGACGGTCGATGTCGCGAGTTTTGACCGTCCCGATTTCTATGAAAAGCTGGAAAATGCCTCGCGCGAGGCGGGCAACCGGCCGATGCAGGTGCTTTCGGCTGCGTGTTCCTGCATCTCCGCCGTGATCAGCATGGTTTCGTTCATCGTCATTCTTGCCGGAATTCCGGGCGAAGTACATATTGCAAGTATGAGCGTAAAAACAGCCGGCTTTGCTCCGGTGGCGGTTGCGCTCGTTGCGATTCCTTCGGCTGTCATTTCCTTTGTTTACAGGCGCAAGGTGTTTGATTATGTCCGCGGTCGCTCCAAAGACAGACGTCAGTTTAACTATTACAAAGGTCTTATGACAAACAAGGATATGGTCAAAGAGATCCGCCTTTTCGGACTTTCGGACACCTTCATCGAAAGATACAAAAGCATTTTCGGTCATTATTTCAACGGTGTGCGCCGCATATATTTTTCGGAGGGCGCATGGAACCTTGTGATGTCAATACTGTCGTCTTCCGTCAACTGTGTGCTTTTTTTGCTGATAGCAAAGGGCGTAATCGCGGGCGATTTTGAGGTCGGTAACTATTCGCTTTATACGGGCGCGCTGCACTCGATAGCGAGCGGAATTTCAACGCTGATAAATACCACGGCATCTATCTACGAAGGCACGCTTTTCATCGACAATCTCATAACCTTTATTGACGAAAAAACCGAGATAGTGCCTTCGCTTCCGGAGCCTCGTCATCCGCGGCGCCATATCGCTCACAAAATAGAACTGAAAAACGTTTCGTTCCGCTATCCGGGCACGGACAGAGACGTTATAAAAAATATGTCCGTCACCTTTGAGCCGGGGGAAACAGTCGTCCTTGTCGGGCTAAACGGCGCGGGAAAAACCACGCTTATAAAACTGATAACAAGACTGTACGACCCGACCGAAGGCGTCATTCTTCTTGACGGTCACGATATAAGAGAATATGAAGTAAGCGAGCTTTATTCGATATACGGAATAATATTTCAGGATTTCGGCAGGTACGCCGTTTCCGTAAAGGAAAACGTCTCATTTTCGGATGTAAACAATCCCATAGACGACGAAAGAGTTTCCAAGGCGGCAAAGGAAAGCGGCGCGGAGGACTTCATCGGCAATCTTCCGCACGGCTATAATACCGCCCTTATGAGATATTTTGAGGAGGACGGCATTGAGCTTTCAACGGGTCAGTGGCAGAAGCTATCGGTTGCGAGAGCGTTCTATTCGGATTCCGATATTCTCATCCTCGACGAGCCGACAGCCGCTCTTGACGCGATTGCCGAGCAGGAGATATATTCCCAGTTTGACAGTCTCCGCCGCGACAAGACGACGGTTTTCGTTTCGCACCGTCTTTCCAGCGCAACGACGGCGGATAAGATTCTCGTTCTTGAAAACGGGGAGATTATCGAAAGCGGAACACATTCCGCTCTCATGAAAAAAGGCGGCAGATACTGCGAACTTTTCTCAACGCAGGCGCAGAGATATATTGAGTCCGAAGCGATAATCAAATAGCTTCATGCGCGGCAGAAACCGATTTTTGTTTCTGCCGCCGTTATTTTCTTTGAAAAAATGCACAAATAAAAACACGAAATATCATCGATTACAGGGCATTTTTCAGATTAAGCCCTCTGCATATCGATATATGCATAACCGATATGAAAAAACAGCAATTGCATAATCAATCGGTTTATGATAGAATACTTAAAACAAATATTTTCGGAAGGTGTTATTATGAACAAAATCTCAATCATCGGCACAGGAAGCGTAGGCTCCACAATCGCATACTCCCTTGCAATACTCGGAATGGCGTCTGAAATAGTAATGATAGACATAAACAGCGAGAAGGCTCTCGGAGAGGCTCTCGACATCAGACAGGGCACCCCTTTCTGCAGTCCCTGCTCGATTTATGCCGGCAGCTATCTCGACGCGGCAGGCTCGAACATCGTCATTCTCACATCGGGAATTGCAAGAAAGCCGGGACAATCGCGCCTTGACCTTGCGCAGACAAACGTCGACATAACAAAGAGCATTATTCCCGAGATAACAAAATACGCTCCGGACGCAACATACATAATCGTAAGCAACCCCGTGGATATCCTTACTTATACATTCCACAAATTTTCGGACCTGCCCGAAAACCGCATAATCGGTTCGGGAACGATACTCGATACCGCACGTCTCCGCGCAAGACTCTCCGAATATTACAACATCAGCCAGAGCAACGTTCACGCTTATGTTTTCGGCGAGCACGGCGATTCCTCATTCATTCCGTGGTCGGTTGCGAACATCTCAAACGTGCCGATTTCAAAATGCAATGAACTGATTTCCCTTCCGGGCATGGAAAGCCCCGCTCTCAATTTTGACGAAATCGAACAGTACGTCAGAAAGTCCGGCGGCAGAGTCATCGCGCGCAAGGGCGCAACATTCTATGCGGTATCGATTTCCGTCTGCCACATATGCAAATGCCTGCTTGCGGGAATAGATACAACGATGACCGTTTCCACAATGATGCACGGCGAATACGGCATAGACGACGTTTGCCTCAGCACTCTCAACCTCGTCGGTCACGACGGCATAAGAGGCAAGGTAAACGTACCGCTGACGGATGAAGAAACCGCAAAGCTCCGTTTCAGCGCGGACACCCTCAAGGACGTAATCAAGAACCTCAATATCTGATAATATCCGATAAAAGGACGGTAAGCAAAGATGGAATATCGCATTGAACACGACTCTATGGGCGAGGTCAAAGTCCCCGCCGACCGCCTGTGGGCAGCACAGACGGAAAGAAGTCACGAAAACTTCAGAATAGGCGTTGACATCGAAACAATGCCGAGAGAAATAACACACGCGTTCGGCATCCTCAAAAAGGCGGCGGCAATGGCAAACGCCGAGCTTCGCCCCGAAAAAATGACGGCGGAAAAGCTCGCTGTCATCTCGCAGGCGTGCGACGAGGTGATATCCGGAAGTCTCAATGACCACTTCCCTCTCGTCGTATGGCAGACCGGCTCCGGCACGCAATCGAACATGAACGCAAACGAGGTCATCGCAAACAGAGCAAATCAGCTCGCAGGCGAAAAGCTCTGCCACCCGAACGACGATATAAATATGAGCCAGTCGTCAAACGACACCTTCCCCACGGCAATGCACATCTCCGCCGTAACGGCAATAGAGGACAAGCTCCTTCCGGCAATTAAAGCGCTCGTTGCGACTTTTCGTCGTCTCGAAGAAGAAAACGAGGGCATAGTCAAGTCCGGCAGAACGCACCTTCAGGACGCAACGCCGATTAAATTCAGCCAGGAAATTTCGGGCTGGAGGTCAAGCCTTGAAAGAGACGCGGAGCTTCTCCGCATGGCGGTAAAGCCGCTTTATGAGCTTGCTCTCGGCGGAACGGCTGTCGGCACGGGACTCAATGCTCCCAAGGGCTTTGCGGAGCTCGTTGCGGAAAAGGTTGCTCTTTTGACGGGCAAGCCCTTTGTGACGGCTGAAAACAAATTCCACGCGCTCACCTCAAAGGATGAGCTTGTATTCGCTCACGGCGCAATAAAAGCCACCGCATGCGATATGATGAAAATAGCAAACGACGTCCGCTGGCTGGCATCCGGTCCGCGTGACGGTCTCGGGGAGATACACATTCCCGAAAACGAGCCCGGCTCGTCGATAATGCCCGGAAAGGTCAACCCGACGCAATGTGAAGCCGTAACGATGGTTGCCGTTCAGGTCATGGGCAACGACGTTGCCGTCGGCATGGCGGCTTCGCAGGGCAACTTTGAGCTGAACGTTTTCATGCCCGTCGCCGCATATAATTTCATTCAGTCCGCAAGACTTCTTGCGGAGGCGATGGTTTCCTTCAACGTAAACTGCGCTGTCGGCATAACGGCAAACAAGGAAAAAATGTATCACAATCTGCACAATTCCCTCATGCTCGTCACGGCGCTCAACCCTTACATCGGTTATGAAAACGCCGCAAAAACGGCAAAGAAGGCTTTCAAGGACAACATTTCGCTGAAAGAAGCGTGCGTTGAGCTCGGCTTCCTCACGGCGGAAAAATTCGATGAGGTGTTCCATCCCGAGCAGATGGTATAACAATTGACGGAGGTAAATATGAAAGTAAGTTATTTCCCCGGCTGCACTCTCAAAACAAAGGCAAAAGAGCTTGACATTTATGCCCGCAGGAGCGCGGAGGCGCTCGGCATTGAGATGTGCGAAATTGAAAACTGGCAGTGCTGCGGAGGGGTATTCGTTTCGGCAAAGGACGAAATCGCTTCAAAGTTGTCAAGCGTTCGCGCGCTTATTGCCGCGCGTGACTCCGGCACTCCGCTTGTAACGGTATGCTCCGCGTGTCACAACGTCATAAAGCAGACGAACGCCGCAATGCGGACGGATGAAGACTTTGCAAAAAAGGTCAACCTTTATATGTCGCAGGACAAAAACCCTTCCGAGCCTTATCACGGTGAGACTGCGGTATATCATTATCTTGAACTTCTGCGGGACACCGTCGGCTTTGACAAAATAAAAGAAGCTGTCAGAAATCCGCTCACCGGAAAGAAAATCGCGGCATATTACGGCTGTATGCTTCTCCGTCCGAACAAGGTAATGCGTTTTGACGACCCCGAAAATCCGACGCTTATGGAAAACTTCATAAGAGCTCTCGGTGCGGAGCCCGTCATCTATCCGCAGAGAAACGAATGTTGCGGAGGTTACGTCGTTCTTGACGACGCAGAGCTTGCAAAGAAGAAGAGTCTTTCCGTAAGCGAAGGCGCAAAGGATCACGGCGCAGAGATGATCGTCACCGCGTGCCCGCTCTGCAAATACAATCTTGTAAAGAGCGGAAGCGAAATTCCCGTTATATACTTTACCGAGCTTCTGGCAGAGGCGCTCGGCGTAAAGGAGGATAAAAATGCAGAACAAAAATGAGCTTGTGCGCGAGCAGGTTCTCCGCATGAGCGGAGTAAATCCGAGAAAATGCATGCGTTGCGGCAAATGCTCGGCAACATGCCCGTCGTATGACGAAATGGAATATCATCCTCATCAGTTTGTCTATATGGTCGAAAACGGCGATATCGAAACGCTGATGAATTCCCCCTCCGTTTACAAATGTCTTTCGTGCTTTGCCTGCGTCGACCGTTGTCCGAGAGACGTTGAGCCCGCAAAGCTGATCGAGGCGCTTCGTCTCTGCGTCATTCGCGAGAAGGACAAAAATCATATGACGGCGGACGACATTCCGTCGCTCATAGACGAGGATATGCCCCAGCAGGCACTCGTCAGCGCTATGAGAAAATATTCAAAATAAGAAAGGAGAAAACGGTAAATGCAGAGAATCGGAGTTTTTGTCTGCCATTGCGGCACGAATATTGCCGGCACGGTGGACGTCAAAGCCGTGGCAGAAGCGCTGAAAAACGAACAGGGCGTCGTTTTCTCCACGGATTATCAGTATATGTGTTCCCAGTCGGGACAGGACATAATAAAGGAAGCAATCGCAGAGCACCATCTGACGGGTATCGTCGTATGCTCCTGCTCGCCCCGTATGCACGAGGTAACCTTCCGCAAAACGGCGGCTGCCGCAGGACTCAACCCCTATATGGTTGAAATTGCAAACATCCGCGAGCAGTGCTCGTGGGTACATAAGGATATGCCTATCGGAACGGAAAAGGCAATAATCCTTGCAAAGGCAGCTGTGGCAAAGGTCAACCTCAACGCTCCGCTGACACCGGGAGAAAGCCCCGTGACAAAGCGTGCGCTTGTTATCGGCGGCGGTATCGCGGGCATTCAGACAGCGCTTGACATTGCCGACGCGGGCTTCCCCGTCGACATTGTCGAAACAAAGCCGACGATCGGCGGCAAGATGGCGCAGCTTGACAAAACCTTCCCCACCCTTGACTGCGCGGCTTGTATCCTCACACCGAAAATGGTTGACGTTGCGCAGAATGAGAAGATACGCATTTTCTCATATTCTGAGGTGACGGACGTAAAGGGCTTCGTCGGCAATTTTGACGTAACGATAAAGCGCCGTGCGCGCTACGTAAAAGAGGATATCTGCACAGGTTGCGGACTCTGCGCGGAAAAATGCCCGCAGAAGAAGGTTCCGAACGAATTCAACCTCGGTATGGATAATCGCCATGCAATCTATATTCCCTTTGCGCAGGCAGTACCGAAGGTTGCAACAATCGACCCCAATTACTGCACAATGCTGAAAACAGGCAAATGCGGCGTATGCTCCAAGGTCTGCACCGCGGGCGCAATCGACTACAACGCAAAGGACGAATTCATTGAAGAAAAATACGGCGCAATCGTCGTCGCAACGGGCTTCAACCCCATTTCAATGGAAAAATTCGACGAATTCGCATATTCGCAGTCAAAGGATGTCATCACCTCGCTTGAGCTTGAGCGACTGATGAACGCGGCAGGACCCACGGGCGGCACGCTTCTCCGTCCGTCCGACGGCAAGCACCCGCACACGATAGTTTTCGTTCAGTGCGTCGGTTCGCGTTGCGCGGCCTGCTCCGAAAAGGGCAAGGAATACTGCTCAAAGATATGCTGTATGTACACGGCAAAGCACGCCATGCTCATACGCGACAAATATCCCGATACGGACGTAT
>JAHAZT010000080.1 GCA_018383975.1 Eubacteriales bacterium
ATATTATGTCGGTGGTTATCGAAAGCGACACGATGACTCTCGGTGTTGATCGGATAAAAAATTATTTCTATACTTACATAATGATATTTGCCTTATATACGGTGATTATGCTTTACGGACAGCTGGTTGCGACCAACGTGGCAAGCGAAAAGAGCTCACGCGCTATGGAGGTTCTGATTACGAGCGCAAAGCCTGCAAGCATGATGTTCGGAAAGGTGTTTGCATCCTGTATCGCGGGCTTTATGCAGCTTGTGCTTGTGTTCGGGTCGGCATTGCTGTTTTATAATATCAACAAAGCGCAGTTGCAAAATCCGGTAATCGCTTCGATATTCGATATGCCCATAAACCTGTTTATTTACATGCTCGTGTTCTTTGTTCTCGGCTTTTTGATTTACGCTTTTCTTTACGGCGCAATCGGTTCAACCGCGTCAAAACTTGAAGACATAAGCACTATGGTATTGCCTGTCACCTTCTTATTCATTACTGCTTTTATGGTAGTTATGTTTTCGATGGTCGGCGGCAACGTAAATTCTGTGTTGATGAAGGTATGCTCGTATATTCCGTTCACTTCGCCTATGGCGATGTTTACGAGAATCTGTATGAGTACGGTTGCTTGGTATGAAATTTTCATTTCCATTGCAATTTTGATCGGCTCTACCGTTGGTATCGGCGTTCTTTCGGCTAAAATTTACCGTGTAGGCGTTCTTCTTTACGGCACGCCGCCGAGGTTTTCAACCATTATGAAAACTGTATTCAAGAAACAGTAACGGGCGGAAGACGGTGCTCCCCGAAGGGGTTCGATTCTCGCAGGCTCGACGCCTTCGGGTCAGAGCATGGGCGGAGAGACGGAAACGACTGAAAAACGGGGAGATTTACGGTGTAACAAAATATCGACAGATCGGAATTTATCAAACTCTATTATAAGTTGATAGTTTTTCTGTCTACTCTACTGAGCGTGAGTGTCAAAAAACAAAGTAAGATGATATAATCATTCGCGAAAGGAGGCATGAGTCATGGATCAAATAAAAACAGGAAGGTTTATCGCTTCTTTGCGAAAAGATAAAGGTCTTACTCAAGCATCGCTTGCCAATCGTCTTGACATCAGTGATA
The DNA here is from genome assembly GCA_018383975.1 of Eubacteriales bacterium. Taxonomy (GTDB): domain Bacteria; phylum Bacillota; class Clostridia; order Oscillospirales; family CAG-272; genus CAG-841. The sequence goes on from JAHAZT010000080.1 coordinate 1,111, forward strand.
AGACGGTCAGCAAATGGGAGCGCGGTGCAGGATTGCCGGATGTTTCATTGATGCTCCCTCTGTGTGAAATTCTTGAAATCAGCGTTAACGAACTGCTTACAGGAGAAAAACTGACCGATGCCGACTATAAAAAAAGCGCGGAGGTTACTATTATGAGTTTGGTGCAGGAAAACAAAGAAAACAAAAAAAGAATGTTACAGTCGGTGATGTGCGGAATAATCACAATCATTGCGGTGTGCTCGCTGACGGTTATTGCGTCCTATATCGAAATGCCTGTGGCAATCAGAATTGCATTGATTATATTTGCCGTCATTACAGCGGTTGCGGGTGTTGGCACTGCCGCCACATTGGAAGTGAAAGCCGGATACTATCAGTGCCCGAAATGCGGACATCGGTTTGTCCCTGCAATGAAAGACTATGTGAAAGGATACCACACACTAACAAAACGCAGACTGACCTGTCCCGAATGTGGCAAAACGGGTATGTGCAGCAAACACATAATCGTAAGATAAGATTGGATAGCGTTTTTATATTTCGGCGTGTCATCGATGACCTCCCGGAAAAACAGAAAAGCACCGCAAGGGTGCTTTTCGTTTTTGGTGCTCCCCGGAGGGGCTCGATTCTCGCAGGCTCGACGCCTTCGGGTCAAGCGGCTCTGACGTGCCAAAGGGCACGTCATTCACTACCGCTCTCTTCGACCCCTCCTTTGCAAAAAAGAAAACCGCCTTTTCGGCGGTGTTCCTTTTTTGGTGGACCTGGAGGGGTTCGAACCCTTGACCTCTGCGTTGCGAACGCAGCGCTCTCCCAGCTGAGCTACAAGCCCGTTTCGCTGTAAAAAATTATAGCATCGGCATGAAATGTTGTCAAGCATTTTTTCAAATTTAGCGGAGCAAAAGTTTTTTTCGGAAATAAGCTTGTGACACAACCGCAAAAATCGCGGACAAAAATAAAAAATCATAAAAATATCAAACCAAAATACTTTTTATGACACTATATATACGGAAGCGATGTTCCGGAGCACCGTTTTCAATCATTGTTTGAGGAAATTAAAACCGACGGTTGATTGACTTTATTATCGTTTTAGTGTATAATATAACCGTAAAACAAGATCGGAGGGATAAATGAATTATAAAACAACGAATAAATATTTCACGCAGAAAAATACCCTTATGTACATAGGTATCGGAATTGCGGCAATAGGACTGTTTTTTACAATTTTCTGGTGGTGGGGCTTTGGCGCGGGGATCATTGCGGCAGGCGTTGCATGTATAATTATCAACCGCGAAGGGCTTGTAAAAGGAGAAGAAGTCGACGCGGAAGTGCGCAAAAAGGAAGCGGAATTTGAAGAAAAAACGGCAGCGGCATATAATATCACACGCGCAGGCGACGTTATCGTAACGTTTACGGATTATATTTTCGATGGCGAAAATATAATGTCGATGCGCAAGGGCACAGACGGAAAATTCCGCCCGAAAAAAGCGATGACAACGTGTATGTTTATGACGGGAAGCAAGTTGATTATTGAGAAAAAGGCTTTTTCAATTGTCGACGAAAACGAAAATGAAAGTACGTCCGTGCTTGACCTGAACGATATTTCTCAGCTTGCGATAAAGGAAAAGTTACTTGAAGACAATGGCGGAGTGCTTCTAAAATACCGCATGCTTGAAATAAAAGACAAAGCGGGAGTTATTGCTTCGGAGATGCCGATTCCTCAAAGCTCGGTATTATATGACCGCATTTCAGATATAAATCGCGAGATAAAAGCGGCACATAAAGCAGAAAAATAATACAATTGCAAAGCCGGATCATCTCCATTGCGCAAGTATTTTTATAACGGAATTCAAAAACTGTTGACAATTTGTCCGACTTCTGATATAATACAGAGGTCACGGGGCATTAGCGCAGTTGGGAGCGCACAACACTGGCAGTGTTGGGGTCAGGGGTTCAAGTCCCCTATGCTCCACCAAAACAACAAAACCGCCTTTTTCGGGCGGTTTTTCTGATATTGAGAGAATTAAAGATAGAGCATCAGGGTTTTTTCTATCCAGTAAGCAAATTCCGCATCCGGAAGCAGCTTTTCCGTCTTTTTCAGACGTTTGTATGCCTTTATTCCGTCTGTGGGATCGTGCCATATGTCGGCAAAGACAAAATCATAGCCGGACTGTTTGTTCAGCTTTTCCGCAAACGAATATGCGCTTGCTTTGATTATATTGATTTTTTCCTTGTGCGGAAATTGCGGAAGAATTATTTCGTTGAAAAGCGAGATGACGCTTTTGTCGCGTTCGATGACCGTCACGGATTTCACGTTGCGCTTTTGCGACGCCATATAAGCAAAATATCCGAGCCCCAGTCCGTATGTGAGGACGTTCCCGCGCGCTCTTTCTATGGGGGAACGCATGGTATTTATCTCGTTTGGCGTTATCAGCATCCACTCAACACCGTTTTCGAGCACGGCGGGATATGAAAACTCCTTATCAAAAAAGCCTATCTGAGGGATAATTCTGCCGTCGCGCATCAGTTTTGGGTCGTCAAAGACGAAAGCCTGATACGACGCATATTTTTTGTGGCAAAGCTCCCATTTGCCGAGCGTCACGTCGGGTATGTGTATATTTTTGAGATAAGGGTCGGAGGAAAAGGCTTTTCTTTCAAGCATGTGCACCATGCGCGGGAAATAATATTCGTATATTTCTTCATCCTCGGGGTCGTCGGTATCAAGGTCGACAGCGCCCGCAAGCGCAATTGAATATGCTTCCTCTTTTGAAAGACCGTAGTCTTCGCAAAGACTTTTTATAAATTCGGGACGGATATAGTCCGCTTCAAAATTTATGAACCGGCTCATTTTTTCAAAAATGATACGATTGTATTCAGCAATGATTTCGTTCATTGTGCACACCCCCTTTTCATTGTTCCCGACGTGTTTATTATAATGAATAAATGAGATATATTCAATAGTTTTCGATAAAATAAATGGCAAAAGCCGATTCGCTTTTGCCATTTTCTTTTATTTATCTGTTTCTTCCGCCTCTTTTTCGAGAACGGTATATGCAACCTTGCCGACAAGCGTCTTCGGAAGTTCCTCGCGGAACTCTATCTGATAGGGAAGAGCGTACTTTGCAATATTCTTCCTGCAATATTCGTGCAGCTCCTGACGTATGCTTTCCGAAGGCTTGATACCGTCCTTCAAAACGATAAACGCTTTCACCTTCTGCATTTTATAAGGGTCTTTGACGCCGATTACACAGCTCATCTGAACCTTCGGGTGTGCGTCGAGAATGTTTTCAATCTGCGATGGATAAACGTTATATCCGTTTGTGATTATCATTCTCTTTATGCGCTGTTTGAAATAGATAAAGCCGTCCTCGTCCATCTTTCCGAGGTCGCCCGTGTGCAGCCATACGTTTCCGTCTGCATGGACGCGGAGCGTATTTGCCGTTTCGGCTTCATTGTTCATATATCCCACCATTACGGAAGGACCGCAGAGGCAGATTTCGCCGTCTTCGCCGTAAGGAACCTCGTCACATGTGCCGACGGCACATATCTGATAATACGTATCGGGATAGGGAAGTCCTATGCTGGCTTCGCGCTCCTCGCAATACGGAGTGAGACAGCTTGCCGTGACGCATTCCGTTGTTCCGTAGCCCTCGCGGACGTGGACAGGAGAGCCGTGGTCATCAAGGAATTTATCAAATTTCTTTTTGAGCTCAACGGAGAGCGAGTCGCCGCCGGAGAAGACGCCGCAGAGGAAATCGAGAGAGACGCCGTCGAGATACGGATTTCTTGTGATAGCTTCAAACAGAGTCGGAACGCCGGCAATGAAATTCGGCTTTTCCGTCTTTATGAGATTCGCATAAGCCTTGACATTGAATCGCGGAACGAGAATTGAAAGTCCGCCCGCGACAAGCATTGTATGAATACAGACGCCGAGTCCGAACCCGTGGAAAACCGGCATGGCGGCAAGCATTCTCATGGAGTGAATATCATAATGTGACATTGCCGCCGTCTGCAATGCAAGCGCATTGAAATTGAGGTTTGAGAGCATAATGCCCTTTGTTGTTCCCGTTGTGCCGCCGGAAAAGAGAATAACCGCGACGTCCTTGTCACACTTCCGGACTTTCGGGTCGTCTCCAGTAAACTTTTTTCCGAGAGAGAAAAATTCGTTCCATTTCAGCACCGTATCGTTTTTCGGGAGCTTTACTTTTTTGCCGATATGAATAATCGAAAAGGCGGTCTTTTTTATCAGGCCGAGTTCATCCGCAGCGCTCGCGACTATCAATTTTTCGAGGGGATATTTTTTCATCACCTCTTCAAATTTGGGATAGAACATATCAAGCGTTATGGCGCATTTCGACCCAGCCGTGCGCAGATAGAATTCTATCTCGCTTTCGGCGGAAAGCGGGTGTATCATGCTCGCAATCGCGCCGATGTAATTCAGCGCGTAGAGACAATATATTGCCTGCGGAACATTCGGCAGGCACACGGTGACCTTGTCACCTTCTTTTATGCCGATTGCCGAAAACGCCTTTGCCGTTGTTTTTATGTTCTTTTCAAGGAGCGAATAGGGAATTATTCTTCCCATATATGAGAGGGCGGGGAGCTTCGGATATTTTTCTGCCGTCGCAAGCACGACCGCGCTCATCGAGTCCTCCGGATATTCAAGATGAAACGGCACGTCGCCGTAATGAGATATCCACGGTGTTTTTGGTTGCATTCTATTTTCCTCCGATTGTTATTCAAATTCTATTTCCGTTTGCAACGGAAGCTCAAGAAGCTCAGGATTTTGCAGGAGCTTGCGGAGCAGCTTTATACTTTTCGCAAAATACACGCCGTCGGCAATGCGTTCGTCGATTGTCAGCCCCAGTTCGAGCGCGTTTTTCATTGTTACGTTGCCGTTTTCGTCATAGAACGGATGCAGATGCTTTTCGCCGACGAGAATGAAAAACGAATTCGTTCCCCAGTTCGTCAGATGGTGATACTGCGCCGAAAGACCGATGCTGCCGGTGTTTGATATGAAAACGCTTGAATGATACGGGTCGAATTCGACGAGGTCGCGGGGAAGCCAGTCGCGGTTTTCAAGGAAATTGAGCACACTGATTATGAATTTCATAATCGGGCGCGGAGACTTGACGAGAACCGAAATTATATCCGTCGTGCCGTCCGTTTTGTTTTCGCCGCGAACGTGCGTGACGAACTTTTTCACCTTTCCGTATACCTGTTCAAGCGGGGAGGCGTCACTTTCCTTATCCAGCTTGATAATTGCGAGCGCTTCGCTTGACGAGTCGACAAATTGCCGCTTGACAACAAACGAAAATGAGATTTCGTTGCGCTCGTAAAGTCTGTTTCCCGCATAGAAATAGTTCATCTTCGGGCGGTCGTAAAGCACCTTTGCCACAGCCGCGCATATGATGTGAAACATTGTATATTTGAAATCGGGAGAGTCTGCGTTTTTCTTTTTGACAAGATCCTCAACGGCTGTCATATCGACAAGCTCGCTCATAACGGCTTCGTTGTCGCACCTGTTTGGCAGAAGGAAACCCGCAAACTTATGCATTGAGTCGGCTTCGCGAACGAGTCTTCCGTCTCTGCGGTCTCCGCGCCTTTTCTTCGATTTTTTAACTTGTTTTACCGATATGGCGTCGCCTTCTCCGGACGACGTCCCGCTTTTTTTATTCTTTCTTGCCATAGTGTTACCTCATTTACTGCAGATTTCTATAAGCGTATTTCCGAGACCGAAAATCTCTTCAAGCTCCTGCTTGCTTTTTCCGGTAAGAAGCACCTGAAAAGCCGTTCCGTAAAGCGAACCGAGGATAACCTTCGATACCGCGTCGGCGCTGTATTTTCCGAGGACGAGACTGTCCGCCGAAGGCTCCTTTGAAAGGACATCGTCCCGTATAAGCTCGGCAAGCTTGTTGAAAAGATATGTGACCTGAAACCTGAACGACCTGTTCCACATTGCCTGAATGGAAAAGTCGAGAAAGATTTTCATAACGTCCGGATGCTCTGTGAGTATATTCCGGAAATAATCGGACAGCAGGCGCATTCTTTCTTCTTCGCTTTGTCCCGCCTGTATAGCTGTCACGACCTCTTCAAAGCATTTGGAAACGAGCTTTGACGCAAGTGCGGTGAAAAGGTTTTCTTTGGTGCGGAAATGGTAGGTCAGAAGTCCGAGGGCAACCTGCGCCTCCGCCGCTATGTCACGCATTGAAACGTTTGCATAGCCTTTTTTGGAAAGAAGCCTGAAAGCCGCCTCAAGTATTTTGTCACGTGAATTTTCTCTTTGGTTGTTCATTTTTCACCTCGTATGTTCTTGTACAAATGTACAGTAGATATTATAGCAGACGGTATGCGATTTGTCAATAATTTATCGCCATTAAACCGAAAAAATATGAAAAAATGCCCGCAGAAAGATGACGTCGGCAGCTACAAAAAATCCGATAAATCAGGCTTTTCGGGAGCGGAAAGAACATATTTTACCGCTTTTTGATTAAAAAGTATCCAAATAGGCGACTTTTTCTCCGTTTGCGATAGTTGACACTGCGCCATTGTGGTGATATCATTATATAAAAATAAAACTTTGGAGGAATGGGACAATGTCCGGCATAGCAGGCAGTATAAGTGAATTCAGAAAACAGTGCGGCTTTACACAAAAAAATCTTGCGGAAAAGGTCGGCGTTTCGATACAGACGGTGTCAAAATGGGAAAAGGGAATAAGCTCTCCGGATATAAATTTGCTCCCCGCGATTGCAGATGCGCTCGGAATCAGTATTGACAGGCTTTTTAATCGTGACAGAGAAACCGTGCGTCAGGATATTGATGAGTCTTACAGAGAAGTTGCCGACCTTATAGCGAGGAGAATAAAATTTGCGCAGTCAAAACTGTGGTATCCGGAATCGGAAGGCGAGAGGGCGAGAAAAGTTGACGAGATGAGAGAGCTTTTCTGCGAAAATCCGTCAAGTGAAGCGGGATACGGCCTGCCTTATACGAAAATCATGTATTACTCGCCCGATACGGGCTTTGCAGGGATTGACGATGTCGGCAAGGTTATGTTTCCGGACGAAACGGACGAATTTTTTGAATTCCTCAGCAAAAAGACAAACAGAAGAGTGCTTGATCTTTTATTGCTCAACGGCAGAAGACGCCATATAAGCGTTGAGTTTATCGCAAGCAAGCTCGATGAAAGCCGCGAGAATATTCAGAGCTGTATGGATTTTCTTATGAAATACGGAATAATGGAAGAAATCGAAGTTCCTCTCGAATGCGAAAAAAATATGAAAATCTATAAATGGGATGAGCCGGCGAAAGGCACAAGACAGTATGTAATGATTCGTGTCATTGCGGCGTTTTCAAAAAAATTCATGACTTGTCCGACGAAATACGTCGCGTTTATAGGATGAATTCCGGCGTAGTGCGCCGCTTCCTGAAAAACTATTGCAAATATAAAAAATCCTTGACGTTGTCAAGGATTTTTTGTATTATCCGAAGGGATACTTTCAGGGTGCTGTATTGATGAAATCATCGGGCGCGATGCCGAGCGCGTCATACAGGGTCTGCTTCGGCGAGCCGTCGCTGTTGAGATAATAACTTCGATTGCTTTCGGGGAACATCATATATTTATGCGACGATTGGTCGCTTGTCTGGTTATCGATCTTCACTGCGATTATAAAGCCATCGCGTTTTAATATAAACAAGCCATTGCGGGAGTAGATAACGTCTTTTTTGGAATAGGTTCCATCAGCTTCCGGGATAAATATGAGACGATCGTCGTCATCGGTGTCGTCATTTTTTCCGAGGGAGCCGCTGTCCGCAAACGATTCGATATCTTCGGGGGTTTGCACCCTGAAATCATCGCCGACGGGATTGAAGTTGGCGTCAAACGACAAATTTGCGTTGATTGATATGGAGTTTCCGGGAGCGTTCATGCTGGCCATGGCTTCCGCTTTGAAGTTTGTGACGTTATTGTCCTTGTCTATGGTGAGCGAAATCCGGGCATCCCCGATTTTTATTCCCGTCTCCGTAATAAGGTTTGATAGTTCTTCGTCGGTCACGCTCGAAATATCAACGGAGGATTCACTGCTATATAAACCCAAAAACACGGAAAGCATGGATCTCAATGCTTTTTCGCTGTCGACCGTGACCTTTGCCGTAAGCGATCCGTCCGCACCGTTGCGCAAGGAAGCAGACTTTATCATTGTTTCGTCAAAGAAAACAAGATTGGGAATATTATTCAGATTTATTGCGGTCAGCTTGGAAAAATCTTCAATTCCGACAGGCGTTTTAACTTTTATGCGCTCATTCATCACTTCGGACTCAGAGTACATTGTTCCGTCGAGATAATAAAGCGAAGCATTTATATTGGGATTTGAAAATATATTGTTTATATTGTCTCCGAGCAAAGGTGTCAAAGAGGCGGTGTCCAAAGCGGTGCTCAGGGAAAAATACGCCGATGGATTGTTTGCGTCAGAGACGTTGAACTGCGCTCTGATATCAAACGGAAGCACGACGGACAGAAAAGAAAAGTTGGAAAAAGAAAGCTCCATACTTGCTTTAATGTCCGCATCGAGCGCTTTTGCGGATGAAATTTTGTTCACGCCTTCGAGAATTCGTTCGGATATGGCTGCAAGCGCCGCCTCCGATATAAAAATATTGGCACAGGACGAAAACGAGAGCGCGGTCATTGCGAGAACGAGAAATATTGCAATTACGGAAAGAAATTTTTTCATTGTTTTCACTCCTTTATTTACTTATTTCCTTGCGCGATACGACCCATATCGAACCGCCGAAGGAAAGTGCAAACATAATAATTGAAGAAATGACAAGATAACTGAAATCGACTTTTATAACGGACGCGGCGCCGATTTGCTCAAACGCGTTGGAGATAATCACCTTTATGTAAGCAAACGGTACATACCAGTCCATAATGAATTTCGATAGCCACGGTATAAATCGACCGTTGGGGGAGAAGAAGGGCAAAAAGCATACTATCAGCGCGAGAAAAGGGTTTGTTGAAAGAATGGAAAAGAACACCGCCGATTTTATTCTGCATGCAACTGAGAACAGCACCTGAAGACTCAAAGTCGCAAAGCACGCTATAAACATTTTCAGGAGTCGATCCAGCTGCATACTGTTCATCACAGTACCGGACATATCGCGCACCAGGGGCAATCCGACGATGATCCCGATAGCGGACGATACGACAAACGCAAATACGTGAAACACAATAAGCGAGATATATTTCGCAAGGAACACCTGAATTCTTGAATAGCCTCTGGAAACTACGTTCGGTAGAATACCGCCGCTTGAATAATCCGGCGATATAAACGTCGGGGCGATCCATGCTCCCACAAACAGCACATAGAGTGCAAAAAAACCGTAAAGCGATGAATTAACAAGCATTGAAATGGATGAATTCTCGATAAATGCAAGGACGATTGCCTGCAATACCGTGCGTGTGGTAAAAATCGCCGTGATTATGTACAGGAGCTTGCTTGAAAAGAGCTTGCGGAGTTCATATCTGATAAGTCTGCCCATCAAAGCTCACCTCCCATCATTTCTATGAAATAGCTTTCAATATCGGTTGCCGCGGTTTCAATTCCGCTGACGGAAAATCCGCTTTCAAAGAGTTTTTTGTTGATTTCCGCGCTTTCGTCGTTATGATCTGATATGACAACCGTTCCGCCGTCGACCGAAACACAGTCATTGCCATATGCCGCGGAGAGAAGCGCCTTTGCGCCGTCGACGTTGTCAACGGTTATTTTCAGCGTGTGCGTGCATTTCTTTTTTAAATTTTCCGCCGATATCTCTTCGACGAGTACTCCGTCGCGGATTATGCCGTATTTTGTAACGACCTTTGAAAGCTCGTCAATCAGATGACTTGAAATCAGGAAAGTGGTGCCTTTTTCGCGGTTGAGCCGAAGGATAAGATCCCGTATTTCCTTCATTCCTTCGGGGTCAAGCCCGTTTACGGGCTCGTCAAGGATTATGAAATCGGGGTTTCCGAGAAGGGCGATGGCAATCCCGAGACGTTGCTTCATACCGAAGGAAAATTTGCCGGCTTTTTTGTTGCCGGTACCGGTGAGGTCAACCTCTTTCAGAACATTTTCGATATCGTTATTGTCTGCACCGTAAAGGATTGCGAAGCGTTTGAGATTTTCTCTTGCCGAGCAATTCAGAAAGAGCGTCGGCGCTTCGATGAGAGATCCCGTGCGCGAAAGGTTTGCTTTCGTCAGCTTGCTTTCTCCGAAAAGCTCGATGGTTCCGCTCGTTGGGAAAATGAGGTTAAGAACAAGGCGCATAAGCGTCGTCTTTCCGGCACCGTTTTTGCCGATGAAGCCGGAAATATCGCCTTTTTCAATTGTCATTGAAACATCGTTTACCGCGGCTTTGTTGCCGAAGGTTTTGGTCAGGTGTTCCGTTCTTAAAACTGCTTCCATTTATAGCCTCCATAGATCATGTTATAGTTATTATACATCATTTGCCCCTGCTTGTCAATTGCGAGCCAATATCACCTGCAGATTTTTATGTTACCGCTCCGATGTTTTATCCGTTCTCCGCAAGGGTGATATATCCGTAGCCGTTTTCGTGCGTGACGGTGGCGCAGAGGTCGCCGGTGTCAAAATAATATAGCTCATAAACGAAATTCTCGCCGTTTTCGCTCGATTTTATCGCAACAAGTCTGCGGAGCGCAGCGGCTTCGTTGTCCCAGAAATAGAGAACGTTAAATCCGTCAATGCGCTTTGCGCTTTCATTCCAGCCGTGATAAAAAGGAAAACGGACGGCATCAAGAGGTACAATCGACGGTGAAAATTCTCCGTAGGCGGCAACGAGCGCGCCGCGCAACGCCCATTCGCTTTCCGTTACGCCGGTGATATGTTCGTGATAAAAATAGTTTTGTCCGGAAAGGTGCGTTGCGTTCATATTTATGATGCCTATGCGTGAATTCCCGCCTGTTTTTACGATGTCTTCAAGAGCGTTTATGCAGACGGTATCGGCTTTATAGCTTTTTTGATAGTCATAGGTTTCGGACGCACCGGCAATAATGAAAATCAGAGCAAATGCGGCAGAAACCGAAACATATGCCGTGTGTCTGCTTTTCAGAATACAGCGCAGAATTACGTCGAAAAGGAGCGCAGCTCCGACCATACTCGGAACGGTTCCGCGGAGAGAAAACCAAGTGTTTCCGACGAAAATCAATGCCGCGGCGGGTGCGATTGCAAGCGAAAGCGCAATAACGACTGTTATCCACGGGCGTATTTCTGATGAAATTTCCGAATTTTCTGCGTTTTTTGCAAGTATGAGAAACGCCGCACAGAGCAGTATTGCCGCTATGAGATAAATATAATTGTGTTCGGAAAATATCAGCCCGACACCGCGCCAAAAGCCTTTGACAAGCGTCAGAAATCCGCCTTTGACAAATGCCGCGCCGATTTGTCTTGATGCATATTCAAGCTGTGTTGTCCAGAAATATTTTGTAAACGGCGAGACAATGTCCATACGCTTTGAAAGTGCGCCGTCGGCACCGAAAAATGACGTGAAAATGAAATATATTGCCGCGTTCGGCAGGGAAATCAGCGCGATGTATGCACGCTTGTTTTTGCGGATTGCAAATATTGCGGCAAAGATGACAGTCACAAGAAAAGAAACTATGAAAATCTGTTCGTAAACAGAAAACGCAAGCAACTGAAAAACGGCGAAAAGCACGGCGCCGAACGGCTTTTTGCGCTCCGCAAAGTCGACAAAAAAGTAAAGCGAGACAGCAACGAAAAACAATCCGCAGACTATACGTGACGAAGCGGAAAGCCAGTAAGTACCTTCAAAGCAGAGCGGAAGAAGGGAATAAAAAATCACGAAAAATATGCCGGTATCAAAATAACGCCGGAAAACCTTATAAAACAGTAAAGCCGATGACGCATAAAGAATGCTTATCAGCAAAACGGCGATTATCATATGGTTCCAAAGCGGAGAAAATACAAACAAATCAAGTATTATCGCAAGCGGGCGGGACGAAAAAAGTCCCTGTTCACGTATGAGACGCATGTAATCGACAGAGGTGGCATAATTGTGATACTGTATATAGTCGTCGCCTTGCGGTGCGTATGAAAAACCGCAGAAAACAAAGCGCATAAATATCATAATCGCGACGCACAAAAAGAGGCAGACGTCACTATGTGACAACATAAAATCCTTGACTTTTTTCATATCCGCTCCGAAAAAAATTTGTGGATATATTATATCATAAAAGGATGCGCGATTGCAAGCGCAACGACAAAATGAGAAAATTTTGTTGTTGCAAAAAAGTTTTTTGCAATACGATATTGACAAAATCAGTATATTGCGATATAATATTCTGCGCGCCGGATAACAGCGGCGCGGAAAATAAAATATTTATCGGGGTGTGGCTCAGTTTGGTAGAGTGCTTGGTTCGGGACCAAGAGGCCGGAGGTTCAAATCCTCTCACTCCGACCAGGGAAAAAGGCTCCAATATCAATATATCGGAGCCTTTTTTTATTGTCAATACTTATTATGCTGCGGGGGAAATTGATCATGCGAGAATACAAAAGTTTCTATAAAACAGTATCGGGCAATGAAGGTCAAAAATGTTATTACCCTACAAGGTTGGATACATACGGTTGCGGTTGCGCGCACAACTGTAAATACTGTTATGCTAAATCTCTTTTGGATTATCGCGGGTTTTGGAATCCTTCAGAGCCAAGTGTTGCCGATATCGGTAAGATCGAAAGAAAAATCGAAACATTACCGCAGGGAACAGTATTACGGCTGGGTGGCATGACAGATTGTTTTCAACCGTGCGAAAGAAAATATCGTGTCACTTATAATACAATTAAACTCCTCAACAAACACAAAATTCATTATCTTATAGTGACAAAATCTGATTTGGTAGCAGAAGATGAGTACATTGCGGTTATGGACAAAAATCTTGCCCATATTCAGATCACAGTTACTTCTACAGATGATAAGCTGGCTTCAACTTACGAATTTGCAACCCCGCCGTCAAAAAGAATTGCAGCCATTGAAAAGCTCGAATTGCTCGGTTTCGATGTTCAGATAAGATTGAGTCCGTTTATTTCGGAATTTTTAGATTTTGAAATTCTTAACAATACTCATTGTCATAAGGCGATTGTTGAGTTTTTGCGCATCAATCCATTTATAAAAAGCACGTTCACTTCAATTGATTTTGCTAAATATACTCACAGGGAAAACGGATACTATCATTTGAAGTTGAAAGATAAAATATCGCTTTTGTCTCAAATAAAATCTTTTGAAGAAATAAGCGTTTGTGAAGATTGCACCGAAGCGTATGAATATTGGAAGAACAATGTAAATTATAACAAGAATGATTGTTGCAATTTGAGATTGAAAGCTCCCGAAAAGAAATATGATTTCGATTATATCGGAAATTCGGAGCTGTTAAAATCGGCTAAAACAGCTTTCATCTCTTCAAATGACGCATCAGACAATGCCTTAGAAGTTTCCAAAAAATGGGCGTTTGATATGGCAAAAAAACAAAGATGCGTAATTTCCGGTTTCCAAAGCAAGATCGAGAAAGAAGTGCTTGATGTTTTGCAGAATCATAATGGGAAAGCAATTATGGTTCTGGCG
>JAHAZT010000090.1 GCA_018383975.1 Eubacteriales bacterium
ATATCTATAATGCAGTGCGGAAACTTGAATTGTTTCACGGCGGCACTGAACATATTTTTTATTCTTTCTATAACGGTTTCCATAGACTGAAGATCCCCCGAACAGGTCAATAAAAGTTGAAAGTTTACTCCGATACCCTATTATAATATATTTTCTTGTATAAATAAATACCTTTTTGAAGATTTTTTATAATTTTCAGTGAATTTTTTTATTTTTCTTGCTATATGGCGGATAATTTGATATAATCTCTGTTGGTAAGAAATAAAAAAGGACAAGTAAAATGAACATTTTCAAGAAAATAGCAAGGGCTCTTGCAAGTAAAGCCGCCCGAGAAAACAAAAAATATTATACCTCCGCCATTATAGTTGCAGCGGGAAAAAGCACACGGACAAGCGGCTCCCTGCCGAAACAGCTTGTACCAATAAAGGGGATACCCGTTGTTGTGCGGTCAATACTTGCGTTTGAACAATGCCCTTTGATAAACGAAATTATCGTCGTGGCATCACAGGAGCAGATAAAGGAATACGAAAAATTCCGTCGTGAATACGGAATAAAGAAGCTCTCTGCCGTTACCGTCGGCGGTAAGACAAGAAGCGACTCCGTTAAAGCGGGCTTCGGAGCCGTTTCATCGAAGTGCGAATTCGTTGCGATACACGACGGCGCACGCTGTCTTATAACACCGGACGATATAGAAAAGGTTGTAAAAAGTGCATTCAGATACGGTGCCGCTATAATGGCGTCCAAATCGACGGACACTCTTAAAAAGGTCAATAAAGACGGCGTCATAACCGACACTATTGACAGAGATTCCGTTATGCGGGCGCAGACTCCGCAGGTGTTTATGAAAGAAATCTACGAAATCGCGATATCGTCTGACAAGAAGCCTTCCGCTCCGACGGACGACAGTATGCTTGCCGAAAGCGCCGGATTCAAGGTTCATATTGTGGAGGCGGGAGCGTACAACATAAAAATAACGACAGACGAGGACTTTTATGTCGCCGAAAAAATACTTTTAAACGGAGGCGCAAAATGAATCTGAGAATCGGACACGGCTATGACGTTCATCGTCTTGCCGAAGGCAGAAGACTTATAATCGGCGGAGTTGACATTCCTTTTGAAAAGGGACTTTCCGGCCATTCCGATGCCGACGTGCTTTCGCACGCAATAGCGGACGCTTTGCTCGGTGCCTGCGGACTTCCCGATATAGGCAATCTGTTTCCGGACAATGACCCCGCATATGAAGGGATTTCGAGCCTTGTACTGCTTTCGGAGGTTTCCGGAAAAATACGTCTTGCGGGCGCAAAAATATTGAATATAGATTCGACGGTAATAGCTCAAAGCCCGAAGCTTTCGCCATATATCAGAGAAATGCGGGAAAATATCGCTTCTTCGCTCGGTATAAGCGCGGAAGATGTAAATATCAAAGCGACCACAGAGGAAAATCTCGGCTTTACCGGTAGCGGAGATGGAATTTCCGCATGTGCTGTGTGCCTTATTGAGAAACAAATTTCTTCATAATTCCCTGTTTTACCTTCTTGTTTTCCCCAAAATTATGGGTTTTACGGACTCAAGTGCGACTTTGTGTCGAGTACGTTGTCAATATATACAAAAATCAACTGCTATTTTTGTGACAAAAATTATTCCTTTTCGTCTTGATTTATTTGCCACATTATGGTAATATGTGTATGGTAGTTTTTGGTTTGGCAAAAAGCGACACCGACATTTTACAAGAAACGGAGAACAAAAAAATGGATCAAAGAATTAAAGTTCTGATTGCGGACGAAAATAACGACTTCCGTCACGCAATCAGGGAAAATCTCATCAGAGCGGGCATTGATGTTGTCGACGAAACGGACAGCGGATTTGATGTACTTACGAAAATCAAGCGTTCCACTCCCGACGTGGTTATCATTGATGTGTGGCTTCCGTCGCTGGACGCAGTCCAGGTAATAAAGAAAAGTAAAACTCTCTTTCAGAACCCCGCAAACATACCGGATTTTATAGTGATTTCGTACTGTTCAAATCCGAATATATTTGCGGAAGCGATAGAGGCAGGCGCGGCTTACTGCATGGGCAAGCCGTTTGAATATGCAACGCTCATCGAAAGAATAGCGCGTATTTATAAAAATCGTCAGAGCGCGTATAAAAATCAGATAATGAACGGCATCCAGTATGCACAGGAGCCGAGCGACCTTGAATCTCAGGTCACGGAAATTATTCACAGGATAGGCGTTCCCGCTCATATAAAGGGCTATCAGTATCTCCGCACTGCGATAATGATGACCATTGAAGACAATGACCTTATAAATGCCGTTACAAAGGTTCTGTATCCCGCCGTTGCGAAAAAATATCAGACAACCTCATCAAGAGTTGAACGCGCAATCCGTCACGCAATAGAGGTTGCGTGGGACAGAGGCGATATCGACACGCTTAACGCCTTTTTCGGTTATACTATTCAAAACGAACGCGGCAAACCGACAAACAGCGAATTCATCGCAATGATAGCCGACAACATGAGACTCAAAAACAAAATTTCTTAAAATAAAAAGCCGGTTCCGACCGGCTTTTTGTTTTACTTTTTCGCATTTTATGCGATATATACAGGCGGCTTTGCCTTTTATTCTTTTTCTCCATCCGACTGCTTTTTTGCCTTCGGCGCGGCGACAACCGTCACGTTGTCTCGGTGATACTGTCTGACAACGGACTGCTGTTCCCTGTCCGAAAAGCGAACCTTTACAATTCCGGCAAGCGGAACGGTTTCGCATACGGTGCCGCGTCCGTCCGGCGTGTCGACAACCGAATCAACCTTCGGAGTTTTCTTTATTTCCTCTTCGTAAACCTCATGCTCATAGCGCAGACAACACATAAGACGTCCGCACGCACCGGATATTTTCTGCGAGTTCAGCGAAAGGTTCTGCTCCTTTGCCATTTTTATCGACACCTGACCGAAGTCATCAAGAAATTTTGAGCAACAGAAAGGAAGTCCGCAGACTCCGAGCCCTCCGACCATTTTCGTTTCGTCTCTTATTCCTATCTGACGAAGCTCTATTCTCGTTCTGAAAACAGCCGCAAGATCCTTTACAAGCTCGCGGAAGTCGACTCTGCCGTCGGCTGTGAAATAAAAGAGGAGCTTTGAATTGTCAAAAGTGTATTCAGCTTCGACAAGCTTCATTTCAAGCCCGTGATCGGCGATTTTGCCGAGACAGACGGAAAAGGCTTCTCTTTCTTTTTTCTTGTTTTCTTCGTTTTTTGCGTCGTCATCGGCGGTTGCGATTCTTATAACAGGTCGCAGAGGAAGCACAACCTCGCTTTCCGGCACGACCTTGTTTGCAACGGCGACACCGCCGTATTCAAGTCCCCTTGCGGTTTCGACGATCAGATTGTCGCCGATGTTGACCTCAATACCGCAGGGGTCAAAATAATATATTTTCCCGCCGTCCTTGAACCGTATCCCTATAACCTCATACTCGGTTATGTTTTCGGTTTCGTCGGTTAATACAATGTCCATATGGTTTTTATCCTTTCCTTATCACGCACGCCACAAAAGCACGGAAAGCGCAGCGGCGGCAAGCGTCATATTAAAATTGAAATTACTGTCGGCGGACAGTTTGGTCACTGCCTCAACCGATTTTTTAAGAGTTTCCGTCGGCAGGGAGAGAACGTATTTTTCGGCTTCGTCCTCCGTGAAAAAGCCGCCGGTTACCTTTCCGGTTATTTTTGACGACAGTATGTCCCTGTATGCCGCGGCAAGCATTGAAAACAGCATTTCCGCCTCTTCTCTGCCGGTCATAGCCTTTGACACCGTGCCGAGCATATCATATTCCGATACTCCGCGGTTTTTCTTTGACTGTGCGTCGATTATCGACTTTGCGGAAAGAAACATTTCAAATTCCTTTTCCCCGTCGGAAAGCAGTTTTACCGCCTTTCCCACCGACCCGCCGGACAGCCTGACGGCAAAATCGAGTTTACTTTCGTTGTCAAGAAGTGACCTCTCGCAGTGCTGTTTGAGATATTCTTCCGTTTCCGCCCTTGAGAGCAACTGCATAGGTACCCGCTGCACCCTTGACCTTACGGTTACAAGTATCTGTGCGGAGCTTTCGCACAAAAGAAGAATATAAACGTTTTTCGGCGGCTCCTCGATTATTTTGAGAAGCGAATTCTGCGCCTGTGCGGAAAGTCTTTCCGCTCCGTCGATAACATACATCTTGAAATCAAGCTCAAGAGGGGTCAGCGACGTGTCGTCTATCATATCGCGCACGGCGTCAACGCTTATATTTTTCTGTCCCTCGGAGCGGGAAATGAATTTTATATCCGGACAGTGCCCTTCGGCTATGCGATGACAGATATTGCAGTCATTGCAGTTGCCTCCGCACGCAAGCGACGCGGCAATATATTTTGCAAGCGACTTCTTCCCCGACCCTTCGGGTCCTTCGATAAGATAAGCATGCGAAAAAATCCCATCGGAGATAAGTTCGGAGAAAAACGCTTTGACTTCATCGCAACCGAAAAGAAAGTTTTCTTTTTTCATCAGAAGCGCAGATATTTTTCAATATCTATGATAAAAACGGTGGCTCCGCCGACGGAAACGTGCGCGTTTGCCGTTCCGAAAAGACTTATATTTCCCGGTGCGGACATAGGCACGCTCATCTCGCGCTTTTTGCTGTGCGTTTTTATTATTTCAAGGGCACGGTCAACATCGTTTTCTTCAACGCCGAGAATAAAGGTTGAGTTTCCGTTCATAAGAAATCCGCCCGTTGACGAGATTTTCGTTATGTGGAAGCCTTCGGATGTAAGGCTTGTGTTGACGAAATGAGCGTCGTCATTATTGACTATCGCAAGCAAAAGTTTCATTTGAGTTACCCCCGCTTCTGTGTTTTTTATCATTATATCAAATTTTATAAAACCTGTCAATCAAATTGAAACAAAAAACGGCGGTAATTATCATTTGCCGCCGATTATCATATTTACAATTTCGGAAGCCATTAAAAGTCCCGCCGAATTCGGCACAAACGGAGATGACGCGGGCGTTCGCTCCCCGTCACATTTCGGCTTCTCCTTTGAATAAACGACCTTGAGATGCTTTATGCCGCGCTCGCGCAGTTCTTTTCTCATAACTCTTGCAAGCGGACACCCCTCGGTCTTGAATATATCCGTTATTTCAAGCATATCGGGACGCATTTTGTTTCCCGTTCCCATCGCGCTTATTATTGGAATTCCCATCGACTGTGCGCGGGAGATGATTTCAAGCTTTGCGGTTACGGTA
This sequence comes from Eubacteriales bacterium, assembly GCA_018383975.1. Lineage (GTDB taxonomy): Bacteria > Bacillota > Clostridia > Oscillospirales > CAG-272 > CAG-841. The sequence continues at coordinate 5,264 of JAHAZT010000090.1, forward strand.
TCTATACAATCAGCAATTGCATCAAAACCGGAAAAGTCGATGCTGTCTGCGTTTTCCGGCAGATAGAATACTGTCTTTGCGTCAACGATCATATCGGGATTTATATCCATCATGCGCTCTGCCATGACTTCGGCTTTCTTTTTTCCGATAGTAGAATGAAGTGCCATCGCCTGACGGTTTATATTCGATTCGCACACCTCGTCCGAATCGACCAGGCACATTCTGCCGACACCCGCTCTCGCAAGTGATTCGGCAACGTACGACCCCACCCCGCCTACTCCGAAAAGCAAAACGGAGGAACGCGACAGCTTTTCTATCGCGTCCTCTCCATATAATCTTGCCGTTCGTGAAAATTGTTCCTTTATCATCACTTCTGCATGTTTTCCTTTTTCGTTCTTCCGATCATCTTGTAACGAAGCTCTGTTGAAAGAATTGTTTTTCTTATTCTTATGCTCTTCGGCGTAACTTCTATAAGCTCGTCGTCGGCGATAAATTCGATAGCTTCTTCAAGCGTAAACACCTTCGGAGGGACGAGGCGGAGCGCTTCGTCCGCACCGGTTGAACGTACTGCCGTGAGGTGCTTTTCTTTGCATACGTTTACGGCTATCTCGCCCATTTTCGGGTTTTCGCCGACAACCATTCCTTCATAGACCTTGCACTGAGCCCCGATAAACATCGTGCCTCTGTCCTGTGCGTTGAATACGCCGTAGGACGTGGATTCGCCCGTCTCGGAAGCGACAAGAGAACCGGTGAAGCGGCGGATAATATCGCCCTTGTATTCGTCATATGAATCAAATACGGAGCTTATAATGCCTTCGCCGCGTGTGTCTGTAAGAAATTCGCTTCTGTAACCGAAGAGACAGCGCGTCGGTATAAGATATTCAAGGCGCATACGCGAGCCGTGAGGAGCCATATTGACAAGGTCACCCTTGCGCGCTCCGAGCTTTTCCATAACGGAGCCGCAATAGTCCTGCGGAACATCTATTTCAACACGCTCGATAGGCTCGCAGAGCTTGCCGTTTATCTCTTTATAAAGCACTCTGGGAGTGCTTATTCCAAGCTCAAAGCCCTCGCGTCGCATTGTCTCTATGAGGATTGAAAGGTGCATTTCGCCTCTGCCGGCAACCTTGAAGCAGTCTGTCGTTTCGCCGTCCGTGACGCGGAGCGAAACGTCTTTCAGAAGCTCCTTGTAAAGTCTCTCTCTTATCTGACGGGATGTTACGTATTTACCCTCTCTGCCGGCAAACGGACTGTCGTTTACCATGAACGTCATTTCCATAGTCGGCTCGGAAACCTTGACAAATTCGAGCGGCTCGACGCAGTCAACGGCTGTTATCGTATCGCCTATTGATATATCGTCGGCACCGGAGAAAGTGACTATATCGCCGACCATAGCACTTTCAACGGGAACTCTTCTGAGTCCGTCAAACTGGTTAAGACTTACGATTTTTGTCTTTTTAGGCGCAACGTCCGGCGAGTGGAAGTTTGAAATCATAACCTCCTGATTTACTTTTATCGTTCCCCGCTCGATTCTGCCGATACCTATTCTGCCGACATAGTCGTTATAGTCGATAGATGAAACAAGCATCTGAAGAGGCGCGTTTTCATCGCCCTCGGGAGCGGGAATGTATTTCAGTATCGTATCGAACAGGGGCTGAAGGTCTGTCCCTTTTTCATAAGGAGAATATGACGCAGTCCCCGCTCTTCCGGAACACCAGAGCATGGGCGAGTCAAACTGCTCATCGGTGGCGTCAAGCTCAAGAAGCAATTCAAGTATCTCATCGCCGACCTCGTCAAGTCTTGCGTCGGGACGGTCAATCTTGTTCACAACAACAATTACCGGGTGATGCAGCGCAAGCGCCTTCTGAAGAACAAATCTCGTCTGCGGCATAGGTCCCTCCGCCGCGTCAACAAGAAGAATAACTCCGTTTACCATCTTGAGTATACGCTCAACCTCGCCGCCGAAGTCCGCGTGTCCGGGAGTATCAACAACATTTATTTTAACACCCTTATAATGCACGGCTGTATTCTTTGCAAGTATTGTAATTCCGCGTTCGCGTTCAAGAGCGTTCGAGTCCATTACACGCTCTTCCGTTGCCTGATTTTCGCGGTAAACACCGCCCTGCTTCAGCATTTCGTCAACAAGCGTTGTTTTGCCGTGGTCGACATGCGCTATTATCGCAACGTTTCTTAAATCTTCTCTTTTCACTTTATAAATCTCCTTAGAACGAATTTACGAATAAACAAGCCATTAAATTCCAAACAATAAAGAATTATATCACAAATATTAAATAAAATCAATATATTTTCACGATATAATGCAAAATAATAGCGAAATGTTTCAACATTCCGCTGCTTTTGCCGATTTTTAACCTTACTTCGGTACAAAATCTCATTATTGCCCTGTTGATTTTGAATTGTCGGTTTTATATTGCCGACGGAAACGTCGCCTGAATATATTTCTTTGCCGTCCGAATCAAACACGCTGACGGTATTATAAACTTCGACGTTTTTGTCCGTCCTGACGGAAAACCCGTTTTTGACCGTTACCTCCGGTATTTCTTCAATAAATTCTTTTATATCGAAACCGAGGAGCTTTCCCGTGCCGAAATATGTGATTTCATTGCCGGAGCCGTAAAGTTGACCGCCGTAATAAAATTTATAGGGAGCGATTTCCCTGCCGTTGTCCGAGACAAGCGCAAAATTCATCTCTCCCGTTTCCGACAGTTTTTTCGATGTGTCGTCCGGAGTTGTGTTTTCGGTGCGACTGCCTGTGTCCTGACTTTCCTTGCCCGCTCCGCACGCAAAAAGCGTCACACACATAATCGCGATAAGGAAAACTGCAAAAATCTTTTTCATATAATTCGCCGCCTTTCGATTGTTTGTCGAAAATGATTTCGTTTTTTCTCACAAAAAAGGGGCATTTTTTTCAAATGCCCCCGATTTTTTATCAGATCAAACGTTTGCGCTGTAGTTCGGCGCTTCCTTTGTGATGTTTATGTCGTGCGGATGAGATTCTTTCAGTCCGGCACCTGTTATGCGGATAAATCTGCCTCTTTCCTGAAGTTCGGGAATAGTTTTGCAGCCGCAATAGCCCATTCCGGAGCGAAGTCCGCCGAGAAGCTGATAAACCGTGTCCGCAAGAGGTCCCTTATAGGGCACACGACCTTCAACGCCCTCCGGCACGAGCTTTTTCGTTCCCGTCTGGAAGTATCTGTCACGCGAGCCCTTTTCCATAGCGGCGATAGAACCCATTCCTCTGTATACTTTGAAGCGTCTGCCCTGATATATTTCGCTCTCGCCGGGGCTTTCCTCGCAACCGGCAAACAGCGACCCTATCATTATGGTGTCAGCACCTGCGGCGATTGATTTAACAAGGTCTCCGCTGTATTTTATACCGCCGTCGGCGATGACGGGAATATCGTATTTTGAGGCAACGCACGCAACGTCATATATAGCC